>CAMBFY010000239.1 GCA_945865415.1 Sphingobacterium thalpophilum | reverse complement strand
TTCACCCCAGTTGGCATCATTAAACAACTGTTTTACAGCTGTAGATACCATTGGTCCGCGCCAGGGCACAGGCTGATTAGGATCGGTAAAGAAACCAATGGACAATATTTTTATTCCATATTTCTCGACAGGTTCAATTCTTGTTTGTCCCGCTTCATTTTGAGCTGCTTTTGGCCGGGCATCTTCTAAACCAAACATAATTGGAATGGATGGTCCATAAATATCTGCGTCAATTAATCCGACACTGGCTCCTTTCTTTGCTAAACCTAATGCAAGATTTACTGCAACTGTCGATTTGCCCACTCCCCCTTTGCCTGAGGCAACAACAATAATATTTTTAATGCCAGCCAAGGCCCGTTCAGGCCTGCTGGTTACCCTCGAAGTCATATTGATTGACAATTCAACATCTTTGCTTACAAAATGGCGGATTGCATTCTTACAGGCGTTTTCAAGCATGGCCTTCATTGGACAAGCCGGAGTGGTGAGAACAACCGAAAAGCTGAGCTTATTTCCATCGATCTTTAGATCTTCGATCATATTCAGAGTAACCAAATCTTTTTTAAGATCCGGATCCTCAACATGACGCAATGCATTATATACTTGTTCCTGTGTGATCATTTTTGAATATAAAGGAGAAAATATTTTATTAAGTTTATAACAAATCTACTAAAAGCGGAAAGCTTATTGTTAAAGGTGTTAGGTTTTTACAGTGAACTGACCTGTAATATAGAAATTACTCCGGCGTTTGAAACTTAAATACCTTATCTTTCCCTTAAGTGGAGAATTCATGCCATGCAGATATCCAAAAAACAGCATAAAATAATCCGTATTGTAAGCCTCAGCCTGCTTGGGCTGTTATTTATTGGAAGTGTAGTAGCATTTTCAAAACGTGAAGCATTACTTAATACTGCAATAAATAAAGCAATTAATAAAGCTGATAAGGAGTATGATCTGATACTTAAAATTGAAAGTGTCGGCTTTGCAGGTTTAAGTACCGTTAGTTTTAAGAATATAACTGTAGTTCCCCGTGGCAAGGATAGCCTTGCCAGAATAATAAATTTTCGAGTAGGAGTAAAGCTATTCCCATTGATTTTTGGGGATATAAAATTATCGGAAATTAAACTCGAAAGGGGTTTTATCAATCTGGTAAAAAAAGATTCCCTGAGTAATTTTGATTTTCTTTTCAGAAAGAAGAATAAAGATGTGACTGAAGAAAATACAGAAATGGATCTAGGCAAACTTACGAATAACCTGATCAACCAATTATTATACAAAATCCCTGATGATATGGACATCCGTGATTTTGAAATCAAATTCAGGGATGATTCAGGTTCGGTCAGTCTATTTGCCCGTAGTGCAAGCATTGACGGCGGAGATGTAAAATCAACCATTTTGGTTAATGGAAATGAGTCGGTTTGGCATATGGAAGGAACTGTAGATCCCGGAGATAAACAACTGGATCTGAAACTCTTCGCTGATAATAAAAAAGTAGAGCTTCCCTATCTCGAGAAAAGATTCGGTCTGAAACTAAACTTCGATTTGGCTACGACTGAGATTCGAGGGGTGAACCGCAGCGGCGGTCAGGTGGAAATGAACGGCTCATGGCGGGTTAAAAATCTGCTTGTCAATCATCGAAGGATTGCAGGTAATGACATTATTGTTCCGGATGCTTCTCTTGATGCTGATATGGTATTTGGAAAAAATTTCATTGCAATTGACAGCACATCCACAATACACCTCAAGAATATACAATTACATCCATTCATAAAATACACAGTCAGTCCTTCGAAAATTTATGAACTGAAACTTCATACAGAAGAACTTGATGCACAGGAATTAATGAATTCATTCCCAATAGGTCTTTTTGAGTCACTGGAAGGGATTGAAGTTGCCGGTAAACTACAATATGATCTTAATTTTTATCTCGATTCCCAAAATCCAGATAGTGTCCTTTTCAATTCTAGGTTAAAGAATGAAGGATTTAAGGTTCTTAAATGGGGGAAAACCAATCTTCAAAAGATCAACAGTACTTTTGTGTATACTCCATATGAATATGGAAAACCAATGCGCGATATCATTATTGGTCCGGAGAACCCGAATTTTGTTTCGATCAATCAGATCAGTCCTTATTTAAAAAATGCATTACTAACAGCAGAAGATCCTTCATTTTATAGTCATAATGGATTTGTAGAAGCCTCTATGCGAAGTTCTATTATTACCAATTTTAAAGCCAAGGCATTTAAAAGAGGCGGGAGCACTATTTCGATGCAGCTTGCAAAAAACGTTTATCTGAACAGACAAAAAACTCTGGCAAGGAAAATTGAGGAGATCCTTATCGTGTGGATCATGGAAAATGGTAAGCTCTCGAGTAAACAGAGAATGTTTGAAACTTATCTCAATCTGATTGAATGGGGTAATAATGTTTATGGGATTGGGGAAGCAACAAGGTATTATTTTGATAAACATCCCTCAGAGCTTACTCTGGGCGAAGGAATATTCTTAGCCAGCATTGTTCCCAGACCCAAATCAGGCTTATACAGGTTCGAGGGAGATGGGAGTTTAAGATCCGGACTTTCATCATATTTCAACTTTATTGGTGGAATCATGGCCAGACGAGGGATGACAGAAGTTGATAGTACCGGCTATGGTTTTTGGAATGTGAGGTTAAAAGAAAGTCTGAGAGCGGGAATACCCACAAGTGACTCACTTATTGTCGACCGACTGATGATCGATGAAGAATCAGAGGATAAAGAAACCATTCTCCAGGAAATATTTGGCAGAAAACGCCAGGACACCGTTCAGGTTAAAGAAGTTCCTAAAGTAAAGATAGTCGCTAAAGACACAATTTTAACAAAAATCCCAAGTCGCAAAGAAAGAAGGGAAGTCAGAAAGAATGAGCGGGAATCGAATAATAAAAGTCAATAATAAAAGCCTGATATCTAAATTTATACCATGAGGATAGAAATTGATGAGAAGAATTTTGAACTGATGCTTGAGTTGGATCAGATCGAAAAGCGTATCCGTTTATTGGGAATACAGATAAATGTGGATTTTGAAAACCGTATTCCCGTTTTTATTGGTGTATTAAATGGAAGCTTTATTTTTCTTGCAGATCTGATGAAAGAAATTAATATTGCTTCAGAACTTACATTCGTGAAAGTATCATCCTATATAGGAACTAAAAGCAGCAGAGAGATCAAAGAAGATTTGGGTATAAATATGTCCTTAAAAAATCGCGATGTGATTCTTGTTGAAGATATTATTGATAGCGGAAACACACTTCGTTATCTTTTGGATATGGTTTACAAAGAAAATCCAGCCTCTGTTAATGTTTGTACACTGTTAATGAAGCCTAAATCTTTAAAAACAAAATTTGATGAAATCAGTTATGTTGGATTTGAAATACCGGATGACTTTGTAGTTGGCTTCGGACTTGATTACAATGGATTGGGAAGAAACCTGAATGATATTTACAGAGCAATATAATCCAGAAATTAAACAATTTCTTAATCCTATTAAATCAAAAATCGTAATTTCACGTCGAAATGAGCTTTAAAAAAATGACCCTACACAAAGAAGGCTACACATCGGTAGCACTTTGTATTCTTTTTATATTCGTCTTAAATGCTGTTGTTAATTTTCTACTACCTGAAACAATATGGTTTCGCTGGATAATTTATATCCTGTCATTTGCCTTATTTATTATCATCCTTCAGTTCTTCAGAAATCCATATATTTCGGTCTCAAAGAATGATAATCACATCATCTGCCCTGCTGATGGGAAAGTAGTAGTTATAGAAGAAACTGAAGAAACTGAATATTTAAAGGACAGAAGAATTCAGGTATCCGTATTTATGTCGCCAATAAATGTTCATGTGAACAGAAATCCAATATCAGGAATTGTAAAATATTTCAAGTATCATCCGGGAAAATTTCTGGTAGCCTGGCATCCGAAATCATCAACAGATAATGAACGTACGACGGTAGTTATTGAAAATAATCAGGGTGTATCCGTTTTATTTCGTCAAATAGCGGGAGCATTGGCAAGAAGAATCGTATGTTATTCAAAAGAAGGTGAGACGGCTGAACAGGGAGAGGAATTCGGGTTTATAAAATTCGGTTCGAGGGTAGATATTTTCTTACCGTTGGGGACTGAAATAAAAGTTGGATTAGGAGAAGTAGTTAAAGGTGGAATTACTGTTCTGGCACATTTAAAGAATTAATTTAACCATTGTAAACATGAAAAAATTAACAGCATTTTTAGCACT
>CAMBFY010000238.1 GCA_945865415.1 Sphingobacterium thalpophilum | reverse complement strand
TGTTGGAGTCTGGATTTCCTGATAACCATATTTTTTAAATACTGTACTGATGGTATTGAAAATATGATTCCGCTTCACCATTTCAACAGCTGAAAAATCGCGGGTTCCTTTCGGGATGGATGGTTTGATAACTGCCATAGTGTAAAGGTGTGAAAAGAGCTTATGCTGTATACTCGTCTAGAAATTCTCTACATCGTTTTTCAATCATTTGATAAACTGGATCAAATTGATCGTCGTCATGGTAAGGGTCAGGAACAATAGCATCTTTCAGGAAGAGACTGATTTTATTTTGCTCCGCTTCGTTTCTGGCCAGGGCTCTCACATCCTGCATGTTATTGTAATCCATTACCAGGATTTGATCAAATTTCTCAAAATCTATAACATCAAATTTCCTGCAGGTTTGCAAACTGATATCCAATCCATATTTTTTTGCGATACCGATAGAACGGCTATCCGGTGGCTGTCCAACATGCCATCCACCTGTACCTGCAGAATCAATTTCCCAGTTTAAACCATTTTGTTGGACCAGGTATTCCATGATTCCATGTGCTAATGGAGAACGGCAAATATTACCCAGACAAACCATTAATATCTTCATAAATTGGCGCTCAAGCTGAAAAAATATTGTTTAATAAGGCTGCAAGATGAATTCCGCCTTTAAGCAATTGCAGGTTTACAATATCAATGTTATCATAAATATAACGGTAACCCAATTTATCACCATTACCGACTTTTGCGTATAATTTTTCACTGATTCGGTAAGAATCTTTAACCCATTGTGCTGTATCCTGCGATTGCAGGGAATGGAGCTGATTTTTATCAATGAAATTAATGGAGCGCGAATATTCAGTGTAACCAAGTTGTTGTGAATCAATTAGATCTGAATCCCATACGCGGTGTAAATTTGTATTCTGTCCGAACCAGGTTAATTGAATTTTATTACCTCCCAGATCTTCAAAACGACCAGTATGCATAGGCTGATGGATATCGCCCACAAAATGGATCAGTAAACGCAGATACATTACCTTTTTTACCTGTTCAAGATTTTTATTTTTTAACTCAGCAGTCAAAATTAGGATTTTTGTATAAATATCTGTAATTGTATCACGTTTTAAAGCAAAATCAAGTTGCTCTTCGTTTAATCCGGCGGGTAGATTAATGTAGTGCCAGTTGCTGATGTAATTATAAGATGGTTCAGACTTAATAAAATCTGCCCAGTTACTGGCCATTGCCAGATTTTCATTTCCTAGAATTAATTTTATTTCACGGCTTGTTTGCTTATTGAGGTAACTCTCAGCTATCTGGCCTACCACCCTGTGTCCCAGAAGTCCCCATGCCATAGACTGAACAGGAAGATAGAGAAATAAAAATGCCAGAAGTATTTTCTTTTGGAATTGTATTTTCATGATAAAATTAGTTAAGGGGTTTCTGAACACATATTGTTCTCTGAATAAGGTATAACTTTATATTAGAATGCTGTTTTAAACTTTCGAGGAATAAACTGTCACCGGTATTTTTTCTTATGATAAATGCCGGAAGATATTGACCTACACGATAGCATCCTGATATTTTCTGCTTAAAATTTGATTTTGTAAAAGTCGCTGACAGAATAAGAGTATCTCCCTTGGTAAGGTAGGTCCCTTTGGCATATTCTGTCCAGCTTCCATTTTTAAAGCAGGAGTCAGGATAGGTGTTTACTTTGGCGAAAGTTTTTATTGTAAGGTAAATAGAATCGCAGGAAAATTGAATATGATGCCTTGTATATTGCAGCCGTTCATTCTGATAATCAACCTTATCTTCTTCCCATATTCCCTGAATACTTTCTTTGCCTTTGCCCTGAAGATTAGGGTTGAATTTGCAGGATACCAGAGCAAGTACTAAAATGAAAAAAAAGAAAATGCTGGCGTTTTTAACCATTTTTAATTTATAAATATCTCCCCTATTCCGATGCGATGGAAAGCTGTTCTAGTTATTTTAAACCGCCAATCATATCTTCAGGACGAACCCATTGGTCAAATTGTTCATTGGTCAATAAACCAAGACCAATTGCAGCTTCCCGAAGTGACTTGTTTTCTTTGAGTGCGGTTTTAGCAATTTTAGCAGCATTTTCATAACCTATATGAGGATTAAGTGCAGTAACAAGCATTAGTGAGTTTTCAAGATGCTTCTTTATACCTTCATAATTTGGTTCAATTCCTGCAACGCAATTGTTTGTGAATGATACGCAGGCATCTCCGATTAATCGTGCAGACTGTAAAAAATTAGCCGCCATTACTGGTTTGAACACATTAAGCTCATAATGACCATTAGATCCACCAATACTTATTGTAACATCATTACCCATAACTTGTGCTGCAACCATTGTCACTGCTTCATTTTGGGTTGGATTTACTTTTCCAGGCATGATTGAAGATCCGGGCTCATTATCAGGAATGTGGATTTCTCCTATACCCGACCGAGGGCCTGAAGCCAGCATGCGGATATCGTTTGCAATTTTCATTAGAGAAACAGCTATTTGTTTTAATGCACCATGCGTTTCAACGATCGCATCATGTGCTGCCAAAGCTTCAAATTTATTTTCTGCAGTGATAAATGGTAATCCAGTGAATTTAGCAATGTACGCTGCAACACTAACGTCATATCCTTTTGGTGTATTGATACCTGTTCCAACTGCGGTTCCACCTAATGCCAATTCTGAAAGATGATCCAGTGTATTCTTCAATGCTTTTAATCCGTGGTTTAATTGCGAAACATATCCTGAAAATTCCTGTCCTAAAGTTAAAGGAGTAGCATCCATTAAGTGAGTCCGACCGATCTTAACTACATCTTTAAATTTTTCAGCTTTAAGATGAAGCGTGTCTCTAAGTTTCTCTATACCTGGAATAGTGGTTTCTATAACCATTTTGTAGGCTGCAATATGCATTGCGGTTGGATAGGTATCATTTGATGACTGCGACTTATTCACGTCATCGTTTGGATGGACAAAAGTTTTTCCTTCGCCAAGTTTGTATCCCTGAATCACATGTGACCGGTTGGCAATAACCTCATTTACATTCATATTTGATTGGGTTCCTGATCCGGTCTGCCATATTACCAATGGAAATTCAGAAGATAGTTTACCTTCCAGTATTTCATCACAAACTTTTGCGATGAGATCGCGTTTATCGGCCGATAAAATACCGCTATCGGTATTAGTGTATGCAGCTGCTTTTTTCAAATAAGCGAATGCCTCGATTATTTCTGTTGGCATTGAAGCCTCAGGCCCGATTTTAAAATTATTTCTTGAACGTTCGGTCTGTGCACCCCAGTATTTATCTGCGGGTACATTAACTTCACCCATGGTATCGTGTTCTACTCTATAGGTCATTGGAACAGATTTTTTTGTTGTGCTGCAAATTTAGATTTTTTTACCTTGAATCCGGGTCTAAAATTTAGATTTCTATTTGTTAAGATCTGAACAAATTTTAGCCCTGTGTTCATAACTCTTTTGTTAACCAGTTTATAATATTTTCTACTTTTCAGCATTCAATCTATACCAAATACAATTCATGAGCAGATATCTCCGTAACAGTTTAGTATTATTTGTCCTTTTTGTTTTAATACAAGCTTGCATTTCAGATCCTTCAGAAAAAAGAATAAAAAAAAATTTAATGAAGGAAGATTCGGATAGTGTTTTACTTTTTTATGACCCTAAAAACGCAGATAAACGGATAGATGAAATTATTATGAATCTTCATAGAAAGTCAGGATTTAATGGTAATGTACTGGTTGCCAAAAATGGTAAGATTATTTATGAAAAAGCAATAGGCTGGGCCGACCATCTTCACAGAGATAGTTTAAAAATCAACTCGGTTTTTGAACTTGCCTCTGTATCCAAGCCATTTACAGCCACAGCTATAATGATGCTTGTTGAAGATGGTAAGTTAAGACTCAACCAGAATGTAAAAGAGTTTTACCCTGATTTTCCATATGATAGTATTACAGTTGAACTTCTTTTGACCCATAAATCGGGTATGATGAATTATGTTTATTTCGTGGATAATCTATGGAAATCACAAAAGAAAAATGAGCACTCTGGAATTACAAATCAAGAGGTAATGCAATTAATTGCAGAACACAAGCCAAATCCATACTCCAAACCAAACAAGAAGTTTCATTATAACAATTCTAATTACATGGTTTTGGCTGCGATCATTGAAAAGGTAAGTGGACAAAAATATTCTCAATTTATGTCAGAGCATATTTTTAAACCACTTGGAATGAAAAACACAGCCGTATATTCTAAAGCAGAATATGACAAAATTACTGCGGATGTAGTGGGTCATGACCGAAACTGGCGTCGTTCAGTAGCCCAGAATTTTCTTGACGGTCCGGTT
>CAMBFY010000237.1 GCA_945865415.1 Sphingobacterium thalpophilum | reverse complement strand
TTATAATAACCGATCAAAGCTTTTTTAAATACTTCCTGATCTAATCCATTTTTACCTAATTCAGCCTGTTGGTATATAGTATTTACATGCTGAACAAATAGTTCGGCACCGCCTGAAGCAGGTATTGATTTTTCAGCACCTTCATCACCTGCTGAATCAAAAAAAACCAAGTGCGAATTAGTTGATGATACCCAGCTGATTGCAGGTATAGTGGTAATTAATAGGAAAGCAAAAATCGCCCGGAAAGAATGTTTTTTCATAAATTTCTCTGGTTAAACCTTTTTTAAACGTGTTGGTTGATGATTAATTGTTTAAAATAGTGTTGAGTAATTTAATGGTATAGGCTTTTTTTTCTTGTGTTGCAAAGTTACGGTTTTCCAATTTTCATATTGTCATGATAAAGTAGAAAGCTATCTACTGAAGATGAGGGGATTAGGCTTATAGGCTCTTCCACCCAACACCCTCCAAATGGAGCCAGCATTTCGCCTAAGGAATTTGAGTAAAGAAGAAAATATATTCTTTTAGCAATATTTCCAGGCTCCTAGTGTCCCCAGCCGGCGTCGGAATTATAGGGGTAGGAAAAGAATTTTATTAATTATCGGACATCCTCCACCTGCCAACACGCCAGGCCCAATGAGCCCCTCTCTTAAGAAGAGGAAGCCATGGTGCCTAAATATTCCGTTAAAATGAAAAATGATTTATTTTGATTTGAATTATCCAAATGAAATCCTAAGAATCCTATCAATCCTACGAATATTAATCCTAACCATTACACTATCTTAATAAATTCTTCCAACTCACCATTTCTGTAATAATTTTTTCCAGCTGATCTGAATTAACCCGTTCCTGTTCCATGCTGTCACGATGCCGGATAGTAACTGTATTATCTTCTAATGTCTGGTGATCTACAGTGATGCAAACAGGTGTTCCGATTGCATCCTGCCTGCGATATCTCTTTCCAATAGAATCCTTTTCATCATATTGTAAATTAAAATCCAGTTTAAGTAGATCCATAATCTCTCGTGCTTTTTCAGGTAAACCGTCCTTTTTTGTTAAAGGGAATATGGCTGCTTTTACTGGTGCAAGACAGGGATGCAGGTGTAAAACAGTACGTGAATCCTGCTTTTCATCATTGCTCAGATCCTGTTCCTCATAGGCATTGCACAGAGTTAATAAGAATAAGCGGTCTAAACCAATGGAGGTTTCAATAACATAAGGCACATAATTCTTATTCTCGGCGGTATCAAAGTACTGAAGTTTTTTTCCTGAGAAATTCTCATGCTGGCTTAGATCGAAATTTGTACGGCTATGAATACCTTCAACTTCTTTAAATCCAAATGGAAATTCAAATTCAATATCAACAGCTGCATTGGCATAATGTGCCAGTTTGGTATGGTCATGATAACGGTATTTTTCAGCCGGAGTACCCAGAGCAAGATGCCATTTTAAACGGGTATCTTTCCAATGATTGTACCATTCCATTTCTGTTCCCGGTTTCACAAAGAACTGCATTTCCATCTGTTCAAACTCCCGCATGCGCATGATGAACTGTCTGGCTATAACTTCATTACGAAAGGCTTTTCCTATTTGTGCGATTCCGAATGGAATACGCATCCTGCCAGATTTCTGAACGTTCAGGAAGTTGACAAAAATACCCTGAGCAGTTTCAGGACGAAGGTATACTTCATCAGATCCCTCGGCCATCGCACCCATCTGAGTAGAAAACATGAGGTTAAATTGTCTCACCTCAGTCCAGTTACGGGTTCCAGAAACCGGACATACGATTTCATGTTCTTCGATAAGTTCCTTTAAACGCGGCAGATCATCGGCAGCCAGAGCGGCTTCCATATTCAATTGCAGCTTATCCGCCTTGTCAATTTTACTGTCCTTGATATATCTTGCAATTTTATCTTCAATTAAATTATCTGCACGATAGCGCTTTTTAGAATCTTTATTATCAATCATCGGGTCGGCAAAGCCATCCACATGCCCGCTCGCTTTCCATACTTTTGGATGCATGAATATCGCAGAATCAATCCCAACAATGTTCTCGTTCATTTGCACCATACTCTTCCACCAATAGGTTTTCAGGTTGTGCTTCAGCTCAGATCCAAGTTGTCCGTAATCATAAACCGCACTTAATCCATCATATATTTCGCTTGACTGGAATACAAAACCATATTCCTTGGTATGCGATACCACATTTTTAAATAGTTCGTCTGTGTTTTTGCTCATAACCTTGCAAAGATAGTATTGAAAATTAATTTTCATCTGTATACTGCGTTTTAAGTAAAATGTTAAAGAACAGGATAATTAAAACACAAGAGGGATATTTTAAGAGATTGAATGGCCAACTTAGCTTATTTTTGAAGCAGTAGCTCATTTGCTATTTATCTAATTATCTCATTTGCTAATTCTAATTGTTCTAAACACTAAATTTGATCCATGAGTATTCTTGTAGAGAACCTGAGTAAAACTTACGGAACGCAAAATGCAATTGATGGAATCTCTTTTCAGACTTCCAAAGGGAGTGTGGTCGGTTTTTTAGGTCCTAATGGCGCCGGAAAATCTACTACCATGAAAATTTTGACCTGTTACATCCCACAAAGCTCTGGAACAGCCTCTGTTTGTGGAATGGATGTGACAACACATTCTATGGAAGTACGCAGGAGTATTGGCTACCTGCCTGAGCATAATCCGCTTTATCTTGAAATGTATGTCCGTGAGGCTCTTTCTTTTGTTGGTTCAGTGTATAAGCTTGAAAATCCTAAAAAGCGTATAGATGAGGTCATTGAACTTTGCGGATTAGGGGAGGAGCAAAACAAGAAAATCATTGCACTTTCAAAGGGTTACAGGCAGCGTTTAGGACTAGCTCAGGCTATTTTTTCAGATCCTTCTGTTCTGATTCTTGATGAGCCAACTTCCGGCCTCGATCCCAATCAGGTGATTGGAATCCGGAATCTGATCACTGAACTGGGTAAAACAAAAACAGTGATACTTTCAACACATATTATGCAGGAAGTAGAGGCTGTTTGTGAACAGGTTATAATCATCAACAAGGGTAAAATTGTTGCCAATGATCATCTGAAGGATTTGAAAGTAACTTACAAAAGTAAAAGTTTGGAAGATATCTTTATTGACTTAACCGGCTCAACTGTTCATTGAGCTTTTGTAAAATTAATCAAGCAAAATAATATCGCGTGTTAAGTATTCTGAATAAAGAAATAAGCGGATTTTTCAGCTCATTAGCTGCATATATCTCAATGGCCGTGTTTTTGCTGGTTAGCGGCCTTTTTCTCTGGGTTTTCCCTGATTCAAGTATTCTGGATTATGGCTACGCAGGCTTAGATAGTTTTTTCAACATAGTACCATACTTGTTTATGTTCCTGATTCCTGCAATCACAATGCGTTCATTAGCAGAAGAACAAAAAGATGGTACATTCGAATTACTGGCGACACGCCCACTCAGCGACTGGCAAATTGTGATTGGAAAATTCCTGGCATCTTTGCTGATAGTCATTCTGACTCTCGTGCCAACACTTGTATACTACACAAGTGTTTATCATTTAGGGATTACTAAGGGAAATATAGATACGGGGGCAGTAATTGGCTCTTATCTTGGTTTAATTCTACTTGGAGGGACATTTACTGCTATCGGAATCTTTACATCCTCCTTAGGCAAAAATCAAATCATTGCTTTTACCCTGTCCGTTTTTCTCTGCTTTCTTTGTTTCTCTGCTTTTGATTCCATTAGCAAGCTGATTATATTTCAGAATTTTGAGAATACCATAACAGGTCTTGGTATCAACCAGCATTATCAATCCATAAGCAGGGGAGTGCTGGATAGCCGTGATTTTATATACTTTGTAAGTTTTGCCGGATTATTTCTTTTATTAACCAAAACAGTATTGGGAGCAAGAAAATGGTAAACAGACGTAAAAGAGATTTGAATGTGATGATTCTTGCTGTTGCAGGTATCGTGATACTAAATGTATTTTCATCGTTTTTCTTTAGCCGGATTGATTTTACCGCTGAGAAGCGATTTACACTTTCAGAAATTACCAAAACTATTTTGAAAGATCTGGATGATGATGTCCAAATCACGGTTTATCTGGAAGGTGATTTTCCGGGAGGATTTAAGCGACTTAGAAATTCTACGGAAGACATTCTTCGGGATTTTAAAACGTACTCAAATGCAAATCTGAAATTTGATTTTGTTAACCCGCTTTCCGGAGAGCAGAAATCTCAGGAAGAGGCCTATCAGTTATTAATTGAAAAAGGTATCGAACCCACTAATTTGAGCGTCAAGACAGAGGATGGGATGTCTCAAAAAATTATATTTCCTGCAGCTTTAATTACTTATAAAGGAAGACAGATTCCGGTCAAACTGCT
>CAMBFY010000236.1 GCA_945865415.1 Sphingobacterium thalpophilum | reverse complement strand
TGATGCTGGCTTATGCTGTCGGCAGGATAGGTTGTCATTTATCGGGTGATGGCGACTGGGGAATAGAAAATATTGCTCCTAAACCTTCCTGGTTAAGCTGGGCACCTGATTGGGTTTGGGCGTTTAAATATCCCCATAATGTGGTTAACAACGGGGTTCCTATTCCAGGTTGTGAGGGTCCGTTTTGCAATGAACTGCCTTTACCGGTCTTCCCAACACCTTTTTATGAGGTAATGATGGGCCTGTTCATTTTTGCCCTTTTATGGGGATTCAGAAATAAAATTAAAACACCGGGTATGATGTGGTCAATATATCTTATTTTCAACGGTTTAGAGCGTTTTCTCATTGAAAGTATCCGTGTAAACTCTGAATACCACGCATTTGGGCTTGCATTTACTCAGGCCGAGATGATCTCCTCCATTCTTATACTATTGGGAATTTTTGGAATATTCTGGTCGCAAAAGAATTCACATAACTATTCAATTCCATCATAATCCTGATTCATGGATCTTTCAAAACTTACTGCAGGCGTTATTTCTTTAACCAAAGAAGTTGGGGAGTTCATTCGAGGCGAATCTTTGGTTTTTGACCGTGGACAGGTAGAGTATAAGGGACTACATGATATGGTTTCTTATGTTGATAAAACTGCAGAAGTTGAGCTTGTTAAAGGTTTGAGATTGTTACTTCCCGAAGCCGGCTTTGTAACAGAAGAAAAAACTGCCACCATCACCGGGGAGAAATATGATTGGATTATTGATCCACTCGATGGGACCACAAACTTCATACACGGACTTCCAACATATGCTATAAGTATAGCTCTGCAATGCCACGGTGAACTAGTTCTTGGCGTGGTTTATGAGATAAACAGAGATGAGTGTTTCTCTGCATGGGAAAATGGTGGGGCATACTTAAATGATAATCGGATCTCGGTATCAAAAGCTTCAGGGATTGAAAATACCTTACTTGCTACCGGCTTTCCTTATTATGAATTTGGGCGACTTGATGCCTATCTGGCTGTCTTGAAAGAATTGATGCAGCGTTGCCATGGAGTCAGGAGGATAGGGTCGGCAGCTATTGATCTGGCATATGTTGCCTGCGGAAGATTTGATGCTTATTTCGAATTCAACCTCAATTCGTATGATGTTGCAGCGGGTATCGTTTTGGTAAGGGAAGCAGGCGGACAAATATTTGATTTTACTGGTGGTAACAAAAGTATTGAACGTAGGGAAATGCTGGCCACCAATGGATTAATCTCTGCTGAATTACTGCTTATACTGGATGAAAAATTTAACTAGTATTTAAACATAATAATATGTCAATAACGAGAAAAATTATTTTTGCTTTATTAGCGCTGTTTATCATCATTCAATTTTTCAGGCCTGAAAAAAATGAATCCTCCGCCCAAAGTCCAAATGATATTTTTGCACACTACAAGGCAAATGAAAATACAAAACAACTCATTCGAACAGCCTGTTATGATTGTCATTCAAACAATACCGTCTATCCATGGTATGCAGAAATACAGCCTGCATCATGGTGGCTTGCCGATCACGTTAATGAAGGAAAGTCTGAATTGAATTTTTCTGAATTTGCGACTTATGCACCCAAAAAAGGGGATCATAAACTAGAGGAAGTGGTTGAAATGCTAAAAGAAAAGGAGATGCCTCTTAAATCCTATACCTTGATACACGGTGATGCCAATTTATCTGATGCCCAGCGGAAAGAATTATCAAAATGGGCAGAAGAAGTAAGGGCTCAGATTCAACCCAACATCAAGTAATTTACTGACTGCTCTTAGAACATTTGCAGACATCGGATTTCAGACCTTAGACCTCACATAACTATAAACAAAAAACCCCTCTTTTTTACAAAAGAGGGGTTTTTTGTTTAAAACTATTGTACTTATAAAGCTTCAGAAACTACCTCTGTTACCTCAGGAACCATACGTCTAAGGAGATTTTCAATTCCTGATTTAAGTGTAATTGTTGATGAGGGACATCCACTGCATGAACCTCTCAATTCAACAGTAACTATGCCTTCTTTGAACGATCTGTAGCTTATTGCACCGCCATCCTGCTCAACTGCCGGACGCACATAGTCGTGTAATATCTGCTGGATCTTTATTTCAGTTTCTGTTCCTTCAAAGCTTGCCAGTGCTTCTTCTTTCTCAACAATATTAAGTTCAGATTCGACCGCACCCTTAACAAATTCCTTAAGAATAGGTTCAATATCCTGCCAGTCAGCTGTTTCAGATTTGGTTATGGTTACAAAATTACTTGCAAAAAACACACCAGTTACGAAATTGAACTTAAATAGCTCACGTGCAAAGTTGGACTTCTCTGCACTTTCCTTATTTGGGAAGTCTATACTGTTGTTAGTTAGTAACTTATTAACCAAAAACTTACGTGTAGCAGGATTTGGAGTTATTTCAGTATATACATTAGTTGTTGAAGTGGCCGTACTCATATTTATGTTTTATGCACAAATTTAGCAAATTTTAAATTCAGAAACTCTACGATTAAAGTTATGACACATCAATGACTCCCTGAATTCCTGTGTAATTAGATGGAGAAATTGCTTTGAGTTCCTGCTTAACTTTATCTGAAATATCCAGATTGTCAACGAATTCAGCGATTGTGTTTTTGTTGATCTGCTGATTAGTTCTTGTCAGGTCTTTCAATGCTTCATATGGATTCGGATATGCCTCCCGTCTCAAAATGGTTTGTATTGCCTCGGCTACAACTGCCCAGTTTGATTCCAGATCAGCCTGAATACTTTCCTCATTCAGCAATAGCTTTTTAAACCCTCTTAAAGTAGATTTTATCGCAATCAGAGTGTGTGCAACCGGCACACCAATGTTTCTTAAAACTGTTGAGTCTGTCAGGTCGCGCTGAAGTCTGGATACAGGAAGTTTTGCAGCCAGGTGTTCAAAAATAGCATTTGCAAGTCCGAGGTTACCTTCAGAATTTTCAAAATCAATTGGATTAACTTTATGGGGCATTGCAGATGAGCCTACCTCGCCGGCTTTTATTTGCTGTTTGAAGTAATTCATTGATATATACGACCAAATGTCCCGGTTGAGATCAATCAAAATGCTATTTATCCGTTTCATTGCATCACAGTGTGCAGCAAAATTATCATAATGTTCAATTTGGGTAGTATGTTGAGATCTGTTTAATTGTAAACGATCATTAACAAAACTATTTGCAAAATTTGTCCAGTTAATATCGGGATAGGCTACATGGTGTGCATTGAAGTTCCCGGTTGCTCCACCAAATTTAGCTGAGAATGGAATGGATTTTAATTGTTCAAGCTGAACTTCTACTCGTTCAACAAAAACCTGAAGCTCCTTTCCCAATAAAGTTGGAGAAGCCGCTTGTCCATGAGTGTGAGCGAGCATCGGTATTGACGCCCATTCAGATACTCTAGCCTTAATATGATCCAGAAGTTCTGTTAAGGCCGGGAGGTAAGTAGAAGACACTGAAAGTTTAAAAGAATGTGGAATTGCCGTATTATTAATGTCCTGAGAAGTCAATCCAAAATGGATAAACTCTTTAAACTCATTCAAACCTAACTCATTGAATTTATCCTTAATAAAATATTCAACAGCCTTTACATCGTGATTGGTTGTCTTTTCTATCAATTTAACTGCTTCAGCATCAGATTCAGTAAACTGTAAATACACCTTTCTTAATTCATCAAATTTGCTTTTATCGATTTTTTTTAACTGAGGTAAAGGAATTTCACATAATGAGATGAAATATTCTATTTCAACATAAACTCTAAACTTAATTAAAGCGGCCTCAGAGAAGTAGGAAGATAGTTCTTGTGTAGAATTATGATAGCGTCCATCTATTGGAGAAATGGCAGATAAGGGGGATAAATTCATTTGTTTAGGATTTCTGCCAAATTACGATTTTTATTTATTGTCTGACGTGTGACTAGGAAGTATGAGGTCTGGCTTCCGAGCTCCGACCTCAATAATTTTAATATTTTCATGGAAACTTTGGAATTAATAAAAGTTTCCATAGTTTTACGTCGAATTAAAATAGAGTTTTGAATTGGAGTTAAAAGAGTATATACTTTCAGAGTCTGATAAACTTTTCTGCCAGTATGGTTTTAAAAGTGTGACGATGGATGATATTGCCAAGCATTTGGGAATGTCAAAAAAGACCATTTACGCTCATTTTTGCGATAAGAATGAGATTGTAAATATCTTGATTGACATGAAATTGAATTTTCAGAAGTGTGTGATCAAAGAAAATATTGCTGCAGCTGAAAATGCAGTTCACGAAATGTTTTTTGCAGTAAAAAATATGAAGGAACTGTTATCAAATATGAACCCGACCTTATTTCATGATCTTCAAAAGTACCACCCTCAAGCCTGGTTTTATTTCA
>CAMBFY010000235.1 GCA_945865415.1 Sphingobacterium thalpophilum | reverse complement strand
TTACTTCTTTGATTTATAATAAAGCCAACAGCCCCTGCCTCTTCACACTCAGTGAGTAAAACAACTGACCTTTTAAAATTAGGGTCAGACATAAATGGCTCAGAAACAATCAGACTTCCATTTTTAGGTATAACCGGACTTAACATGAAGATTCAATTAATATTAAACACCAGGCATAAATTTACAATATATATCTAATAATCATTTATTGATAGAATACAAACTGCATTTCTTAAGTTTGTGATCAAAGACCACTACCTTGTAACAAGCGGTTGAAAAAACACAATGGCAGTAAATAAAGAAACAATTGAAAATCTTCGTCAGGAATATATTTCTGAAAAGTTATCCAAAAGAGATGTAGATAAAGATCCTATCAAACAATTTGGAAAATGGTTTGAAGAAGCGATGGATTCAGGTATTCATGAGCCTAATGCTATGACTCTTGCTACCACCAGTATTGACCGCAAGCCAAGCGCAAGAATTGTATTATTAAAAGGATATGATGAACGGGGGTTTATGTTTTATACCAATTACCTTAGCGCAAAGGGAAAAGAAATGTCGAAAAATCCTGTGGTAGCAATTGTTTTTCATTGGGCTGAACTTGAAAGACAGGTAAGAATAGAGGGAACAGTAGAAAAACTCAGTAAAGAAGATTCTGATCGTTATTTTCAGAGCCGTCCCAAACTAAGCCAAATTGGTGCATTAATTTCTCCACAAAGCCAGGAAATTGATAACCGTGAAAATCTTGAAAAGGATATGAAGGAGGCCCAAATCATATATGAGAATAAAATAATTCCCAAACCAGCATTTTGGGGTGGTTATTTGATAAAACCCCAGGTTATTGAATTCTGGCAAGGACGGCGAAGCCGCCTGCATGACAGAATTGTTTATAAAAAAGCTGATAAAACCAGTTGGAAAATTGTAAGGCTTGCACCCTGATTTTTGCCCATGAATTTTGATGAAATAAAAAATCTTCTTTTAGAAAAATTTGGTGAAGGCGTAGTCTTAGAAATAGAAAATACCGGCTTACAACCTGCTTTACAAATAGATCCTGATTTCATAATGCAGGTTTGTGAAGAATTAAGGGATAATAAAAATACCTGGTTTGATTTTCTATCCTGCCTCAGCGGAGTTGATCATGGACTTGAAAAAAACAAGTTTGAAGTTGTATACCACCTTTCCTCAATACCATATAAGCAACAACTCGTTCTCAAAACGTTAAGAACTCATGATAGAGATGGTAGCCAGTTACCTTCTTTTCATAGTGTTTCAAAAATCTGGCGAACAGCTGAATGGCATGAACGTGAAGCATACGATCTCTTAGGAATTTATTTCGAAGGCCATCCGGATTTAAGAAGAATACTACTCCCTGATGATTGGGAGGGCTACCCTCTTCGTAAAGACTATTGTGCAGCTGAAGAATATAAAGGAATAAAAATTAACTAGGCTGACTCTCAAAAACAACAAAAATACCCCATGCATCTTAATAAGACCAGATATGCTCAATTAACTGAAGGCCTTAAACCTGAGGAGATGATTATAAATATGGGTCCGCAGCATCCTTCAACTCATGGTGTATTAAGACTTGAATTAATCACTGATGGTGAGATTGTGAAGGAGGTAATTCCGCATATGGGCTATTTACACAGATGCTTTGAGAAACATTGTGAAAGTCTTACCTATCAGCAAATCATTCCATTTGTAGACCGAATGGATTACATGGCATCTATGAATAATGATCATGCCTTTGTAATGGGTGTTGAACGCATGATGGGAATCGATAAAGATATCCCCAAAAGAGTGGAATACATTAGGGTTTTGGTTTGTGAATTAAACCGCATTAGCTCTCATCTGATAGCCATAGGAACCTATGGTATTGATATTGGTGCCTTTACTCCCTTTCTCTGGTGTTTTCGTGATCGGGAGCATATTATGAATATGCTAGAATGGGCATCTGGCTCCAGAATGCTTTACAATTATATATGGGTCGGTGGTCTTTTTTATGATTTACCTGTAGGTTTCGAAGAACGTTGTTCTGAATTTATTAAATACTTCAAGCCAAAACTCTCAGAATTAAATCAGTTACTTACAGACAATCAGATATTTATTGGAAGAACTGCAGGAATTGGAGTTCTTCCACTTGATGTAGCAATTAATTATGGTTGTTCAGGACCAATGCTCAGAGGTTCAGGCTTGAAATGGGATTTGAGACGTGTTGATGAATATTCTGTGTATCCTGAACTTGAGTTTGAAATTCCTGTTGGCAAAGGTGAAATGGGAAAGACTGGAGATTGTTGGGATCGTTATAAAATTCGTACAGAAGAGATTGCAGAATCGCTCAGAATTATTGAACAATGCCTTGAAAGATTGCAAAAAGAGTTAAAAAGAAGTCCGGAATTTGATCCCAGAGCCAAGCTTCCAAAAAAGATCATTCCAAAAGAGCAGGATTTCTATATTAGGGCAGAAAACCCAAAAGGTGAACTTGGCTATTATTTTATTTGCGATGGTAAAACTGAAATCCCCAAACGGGTAAAAGCCAGAGGTCCAAGTTTTAATAATTTGTCTGTACTGCCAGAAATATCAAGAGGCATATTAATTGCAGATCTAATTGCCATACTTGGATCAATTGATATTGTACTTGGGGAGGTAGACCGATAAAAAAAGGCTGAAAGAATTAGAATTCAATCAGCCTTTTAAAATATCAAATAAAACCCTTAATAAACTTTGACCATGTATATATATGGTTCAAGTTTCTTGAATTGATCTTTACTGCTTAATCCTACCAGAGAGTTTCTTTTATTTACTACCAGTTTTTCGTCGAGTGAATCCTGAGGGATTGCTTCAATTGACTTAAGTATATACGATGATTTTATTGCGAAAGCTGCTCCGTCTAATAAGGCTTGCTTTCCATTAATTATTCCAATTACATTGCCTTTGTTATCAAGTAATGGACCGCCGCTATTTCCAGGATTAACAGGTATTGAAACCTGATAGGCAACTGTATCACCTGCATAACCATTTTTTGCACTTACATATCCTTTACCCAAAACCTGTTCATCTCTTGGGAAGCCGATGGTAAATACATCCTCACCAACGTCTGACGTAGATTTTTTAAATGTGTAGGGCAGTGTTGCCAGATTCTCAAAGGCAGGATCTGTTATTTGAAGAACTGCAATATCATATGCAGGATCAATATATATCAACTTAACTTTAAATGTTTCACCATCAGAATTTTGAACATAAACTGAATCAGCACCTTTGATAACGTGAAAGTTGGTAACTACGTAACCGTTGGAGGAAAGCGCAAATCCTGTTCCTCCGAATTCACCAGGATCAGAAGGACCTTTGAAAGGATTATCATTAATATTCTTAATCAAGGCATTTTGAGAACGCTTGATGCTATTGATTTCGCGTCGCATTAAGTTGAAATTATTCGAGATGGACTTTGAAAAATAACCGGTAGATAACAAAGTACCTGCAACAGCAATCAAAGCAATAGTTGCTGCAATCGCTGTGTTAACACGATATTTTTTCCAGAGACGTTTGTATTTTGGTGCTTCAGGTGCAACATCATTTTTTATGGTCTGAATATCCAGAGACTCGTGTATTGTATTCATTTCTGAAACAAGCTTAATTCTGCTACCATAATCAGATAAACTTGAGACCAAGTTATGATGCTCAACAACTTTGATATCAAATGAAGGATCATCCTTTCTCAATTGCTCAAAATTAGATAATTCTAATCCAGTCAACTCTCGCTTGAGGTAAGCATCAATTAAATTTGTTAATTCCAAATCACTTTTCATCTTTTTCAATTTAGGTTTGAAAAAACAGTTTTTTCAAACGCTGCAGACATTTATATTTTTGAGTTTTGGCATTATCCGCATTGGTATATCCAAATTTCTCACAGATCTCCTGCATCGACCTGCTATGGATGTAATAATCTTCAAGTATAGTTTTACAAGGTTCTCCCAACTGTTGTAATGAAGATTCCATTATTGCAAACTGCCTGTCTTTTTCTTCATGCTTTTCTAAATCATCCTCTACAGCGATGATTTCGGAGAAGTCTTGAACGTTCCTTATGGTTTTACTCTGCTCGTTTAAACGTTTCAACCATAATCTACGACAAACAGAGTATAAAAAAGTTTTAAGCTTACTATTCAGTTCGAAGTTTCCACCTTTAACTTTGTTATAAAGAACAATAATTGATTCCTGAAATAAATCTTTAGCATCATCTTCATTCCCATTATTTTTAAGCACTAATTGAAGTACCATTGGGAAATAAGAAGAATACAATCGGTTAAGGGTGTCCTTTGAATCATTCAGTATCCCTAATACAATCTCACTGTCTACTGGAACTGAACTATTTTCCTCTTCTTTCACTATTAATACTATTTATT
>CAMBFY010000234.1 GCA_945865415.1 Sphingobacterium thalpophilum | reverse complement strand
CATCATGAAATTGCCCATCATCGCCTACGGCGATTCCGTTTTACGTAAGAAAGGAACAGAAATCACCAAAGATTATCCAGAATTGAGTAATCTTATCGCGAATATGTTCGAAACCATGTACGGCGCTCATGGCATTGGACTTGCTGCACCACAGGTTGGATTATCTGTTCGTCTATTTATAATTGACGCAACTTCTTTTGCTGAAGATGAGCCGGCATTAAAAGATTTTAAGAAAATATTTATCAATGCTAAAATTCTGGAAGAAAGTGGGAACAAATGGTCTTTTAATGAAGGATGTCTCAGTATCCCGGATATCCGTGAAGATATAGACAGACACGAAACCCTGACCATTTCCTATTATGATGAAAACTGGAAACACCACGAAGAAACTTACACAGGATTGGCCGCCCGTGTTATCCAGCACGAATATGATCACATCGAAGGCAAGCTTTTTGTTGATAAATTAAGTCCGCTGCGAAAAGCAATGCTTAATAACAAACTCAGTTCCATCTCAAAAGGCATTGTGAAAGTGGAATACAAAATGAAGTTCCCCGCGTTAAAAAAGGGCAGGAGATAGTATTAGTATTAAGTACAGCGTATTAATTATCAAGACTTAAGTCGTTTTTTATTCAAAACCTCATTTCCTGATTGGAATTCTCTCAAATTGTCATTAATGCCTATTATTATGTTACAATTTTATCTGTTTTTCTTGTTGGACACCAAGAAAGGCAAAATTTAAACATATCTAAAAATAATCGGATGACTAACCAATTACATTAATCCAAATGAAAGATATCCTGTAAAAATACATTCACCAATTAACAACCATTTCCACCGATTATTAGCGCCTTTGGCTAAAGCATAAATGGACACAGAAATTATTAGAATCGATATAATAAATTCAAAAAGAAGTGCGCTATAGCTTTGATCTCGTTTGTTTGGCTGGTATTCTACTGCTGTTCATGTTTTCCGGGTTCACGGACTTGCAGACCGTCTAATTTACGCTATGCCGCTACACCTTAAAAAGCAATTCTGACCTCAATAAAATAAACGGGGGCGCAGCGTTAGCTTTTGGCAGAATGAATCTGATCTTGTTCAAAAATTTATTGCCAAAACTATAGCGGAGCACACGACTGAAACAGCCAAAGGGCGACAGGTCCTGCTTTTCAAGTCATTAAAATCCCCTAAAATAAAACAAAAAACCTTTATCTAATTTTATCAGCAAGTGGTATTTAACATATCCTCTCCCTACAACAATTTTTCTGCCACTTCCTTCCAGTTATTCACTCGTTCATATTCAGTCAACAACAAATTATGCGGGGATGAGAACAATAGTTTTCTGCCCTCAAAATCTTTGAAGTTCTTGATGCGGTCGTCAATGATGATGTCTACATTCACAATTTTATGTCCGCAAAAGATAATATTTTGCCATCCGATAAAGGGAAAATGCTCTGCCAGCCATTCATATTTATCCTGCAGGGAATTTGGGAATTCCATCGCTGCCGAAACTATGAAAACATCATATTTATCCTGTAGTTTTTTCAGTACCTCAACACTATCGGGTAGCACGGCAAGATCACGAAAAAAGCCCTTTTCATTGATGTATTCATACAATTTCATCTTAGCATGTTCAGGAACATGATGATACACTTCGTTTCCGGGAAGTATTTGAAGATCAAGCGGGACACCGTAATCACGGTTATAAAGACTTATAAATTTAGTTAGCGGATCGGCAATAACTTCGTCCATATCCACTGCAATTCGGGGTTTTCTTTCAGACATGTTTCAAAAATAGGGGTTTTACATTTTTTAAATGTTATTTTTTTAATATCTTTGCATCCCCGCAGAATAGACTCCGGGAATATGTTGAATACATAAATATTGAAAAATGGCAACTAAAATCAGATTGCAAAGATTCGGTAAGAAGGGAAAACCTTTTTATCACGTAGTGGTAGCAGACGCCCGTGCTCCAAGAGATGGTAAATTCATCGAAAGATTAGGTTCCTACAATCCAAACACAAACCCTGCTACTATCGAAATCAATTTCGAAAAGGCATTGGATTGGGTTAACAAAGGAGCTCAGCCCACAGATACTTGTCGTGCGATCCTTTCTTACAAAGGAGTAATGTACAAGAAACATCTTGAAGGTGGTGTTAAAAAAGGCGCATTAACGGCTGAACAAGCAGAAGCAAAGTTTGCTGAGTGGTTACAAAGCAAAGAAGGTAAGATCGAGGGTAAGAAAGATAGTCTGACTAAATCGAAGGATGAAGTTAAGAAAGCAGCATTAGCAGCTGAGGCTAAGAAGAAGGAAGATATTGCTGCTGCTATTGTTGCAAAAAATACACCTGCACCAGAAGTAGTTGAAGAAGAAGAAGTTTCTGAAGAAACTCCAGAAGTGGAAGCAGCAACAGACGAAGTTACTGAAGCACCAGTTGCTGAAGTAGTTGAAGAAACACCAGTGGTTGAAGAGGCACCAGTTGCTGAAGAAGTACCTGCTGCAGAAGAAGCTGAAGCAGCTGAAGAAACTCCTGAATCTGAAGAAAAAGCCTAATCCGCTTTTTTAGAATTAAAATTTATATAACGTCATTGCAATTTGCAATGACGTTATTGTTTTACGGCAATGAAGATCGAAGACTGTTTTTATATCGGCTATATCACCAAAACCAAAGGTTTGAAGGGTGAGGTGCAGATCTATTTTGAGTATGATGATCCAACAGAACTGCCGCTAGACTCTGTTTTTGCTGAGATCAATGGCAAACTGGTTCCATTTTTCATTTCTGCTTTCAAGCTTCAAAACAACCAAACGGGTAATTTTTACTTTGATGATATTGATACCATTGAAAAGGCAGAAGTTCTTGTTCGTAAAAAACTATATCTGCCAAATAAATTAAAACCGGTTAGAGATGAGGATGAATTTCTGATCACCGACCTGAAAGGCTTTATTGTACATGATGAAACCGCCGGTGAACTTGGTGAAATCATCGAAATTCATGAGTATCCTCAGCAATTTGTTGCCGTTGTTCCTTATAAATTTAAAGAGATTATGTTTCCGTTGAGCGATGATCTGATTGTGGAGATTGATGAGGAAAATGGCATTCTTAAGGTGGATCTTCCCGAAGGTTTAATTGACTTATATCTCGGCGAATAAAGATTTTAACTAATTTCCTTTGAGCTAATTTTCTATTTTTATAGAGAATGATGAATCCCAATATTGCCTCACTTTACGCTATCGCCAATAAATCAGTCCGGAAAATTATTGGCCTTATGTCCGGAACTTCATTCGATGGACTTGATATTGCCTTGTGCGAGTTTAGTGGAAGTGGTTTGGAGACTAAAGTTAAGGTTGTAAATTTCGTAAGTAAGGGTTATTCGCCTGCATTTAAAGAGGCTCTTAAATCTGTTTTTGCAAAGCGGACTGTGGATCTTGAGAAGCTCACTCTTTTAAACGCTTTTATTGGTAACTATTATGCCGAACTAATTCTCAAAAGTTTAAAAGACTGGGATATTTCTCCGGCAGATATTGACCTGATTGCCAGTCATGGGCAAACAATTTACCATGCCCCAAAGCAACAGCGGGAAGCAGATATTTATTCTAATGCTACACTTCAGATTGGGGATGGGGATCATCTTGCGATGAGATCAGGCATTATCACGATCAGTGATTTCAGGCAGAAACATGTTGCCGCAGGTTGCGAGGGAGCACCTTTATCGGTTTATGGTGATTATTTGCTATTCTCGAATCCCAATGAAAACCGCATCATGCTCAATATCGGTGGTATCTCCAATTTCACTTTCCTGCCTGCTGCATATTCAACAGAATTTTTCTCTTCAGATGTTGGTCCGGGGAACACCCTGATGGATCAGTTTGTGCAAAGACATTACCCCGGAAAGTATTTCGATCAGGATGCAAAGATCGCATCATCCGGAAAAGTGAATCCTCAATTATTGGATGCTCTGTTTGACCATGATTTTTTCAGAGCGGGGTATCTTAAAACAACCGGACCCGAACTTTTTAGTTTGTCTTTCTTGAACAATGCTATCGAAAGGGCCGGTCTTCAAGACCTTTCAAATGAGGACATCATGGCTACTTTGGCTGCATTTACGGCCAAAGCCATCGTAAAGGCAATTACCTATTGTGTTGAAGGCAAGGGAACGTATGAAATTTATATCAGCGGAGGCGGGATGCACAATCCCCTGCTCACTAATATGATCGAGGATCTGCTGGGTAAAAAACTAAAATTCAGTACCGACCTGGGAATCGAGCCCGATGCAAAAGAAGCGGTTCTGTTTGCTTTACTCGCCAATGAAGCGGTATCTGGTGGAAAAACCGACTTTGGGAAACATCCGGGGGTGCCTTCGATTTCGATGGGGAAGGTTAGTTTTCCATAGTAATTCTTCAGC
>CAMBFY010000233.1 GCA_945865415.1 Sphingobacterium thalpophilum | reverse complement strand
AGTATTATGGTAACATTGCTCAAAACTTTCCATCAGATCGTAACGTTATGGTGGGTAACTGGTTGAATGGGGCATTCAATGGTTTTTATAATAATGCTGTTCCTCCATTATTGGGTGTATTGGAGAATACTGCTCCGGGTGGTAAAGCTGCAAATACAGCAATTTTTGCTATAGCTAACATCTGGAAGGTTCGTATGTATCAGCCAATGACCGATTATTGGGGTCCAATTCCATACTCTGCTGTTGGTAATGGATTGAAATCTGTTAATTATGATGCTCAGGATGCTATCTACAAAGATTTCCTGACTACATTAGCTAAATCAACTGCTGATCTTCAGGCGTTTAAAGGCAAAAATGTATTAAGCACTAACGATCTTATTTTTGCTGGGGATGTAGATAAATGGATTCTTTTTGCTAACTCGTTACGTCTTCGCATTTCTATGCGTATTTCAGCCGTTGAACCTGCATTGGCAAAAACTAATGCTGAAGCTGCGGTGGCAGGAGGTGTTATGGAAACCAATGCTCATGATGCTTATGTGAAAACAACTGCGAACAATATAAATAGTTTTAATCAGGCAACTGCTTGGAATGAGTTCCGTATGAGTGCTGCCATGGAGTCTGCATTAAC
The DNA here is from genome assembly GCA_945865415.1 of Sphingobacterium thalpophilum. GTDB lineage: Bacteria > Bacteroidota > Bacteroidia > Sphingobacteriales > Sphingobacteriaceae > Daejeonella > Daejeonella thalpophilum_A. Next base: position 3,827 of record CAMBFY010000233.1, on the reverse strand, counting down.
TGGTTACGCGGATCCTCGTATTTCTAAATTCTTTGCCCCTGTACCTGGAACAACTGCAACGTTCAAAGGTATCCGTAATGGATATACTCAGGTTGAATTAGGATTACCTGAAAATCAGAATACAAAGCTTTCAAACGTAGCTGATCGGTTTTTACCTGCAAATCAGGGCACTAATCCATTTGAAGTTTTGATGGCTGCAGAAGTCTGGTTCTTAAGAGCAGAAGGTGCTTTGAAAGGTTGGAACATGGGTTCAGGTACTGCTAAATCGTTTTATGAGAAAGGTATAGAGACTTCTATGAAACAATGGGGCATATCTGATGCAGGAGCAATTGCTGCTTATGTAGCAAGTACAAAAACTCCAATAGCTGTAACAGGCGCTGTAGTTTCACCTGCATTAACAGACCTTCCTGTAGTTTGGACTGCAGATGCTACACGACAATTGGAGCAGATTCACACCCAAAAGTGGATCGCTTTGTGGCCAAATGGAGTAGAGGCTTGGGCTGAATACCGTCGTACAGGATTCCCTAAACTATATCCAAGAATGAATTCAGAAAGTTTATTCGTAACAAAGAACCAAGTTGTTCGTCGTGTACCTTACACAATTGGTGAAGGTCAGGTAAACGCAGCAGGTGTTGCAACCGGAGTTACCAAACTTGGTGGTGCTGATAACGAAGCTACCCGTTTATGGTGGAATAAGTAATCAGATTTAATTTAATTTTTAAAGGCCTTCCCAAATTTATTTGGGAAGGCCTTTTTTTTGAACTTTTTTTCGGATTTTAATAAAATTATATTCTGTTTGAATCGAAGTAAAATTAAATAAATGGTCTGTTTTGATTCATTAGAGTATTATTTTGGATATTATTGATTCCCTGAGCTTATTCTTTAAAGAGGTAAATTTATTTTTTTTTATCTTTAGTGATTGAATGTTAGTCTGCAGTAATTTTAGAGTAATTAAGTTCATCTTCCTTTTTTGAGCACAATTATAACACCCTGAAATTCGATATCATTTAAATTAATGCTGTAATGATTATGAGTGATAAGTTCAATATTCTGTACTTGATTAAAAATGTTAACATGATTAAAAAAATTTACGCTATCGCTCTTTTGGGCTTAGTACTGAATGGCTGTAGTAGCAAAAGCGACAAATTATTTACTTTATTGGATGAGGATGATACAGGTATAGATTTCAGAAATATGCTTCGTGAAAGTGATGATATGAATGTAATGAATTATTCATACTTCTATAACGGTGCTGGTGTTGCTGTAGGAGATATTAATAATGATGGGTTACAGGACTTGCTTTTTACCGGTAACATGGTAAAAAATCGCTTATTTCTCAATAAAGGCAATTTTGAATTTGAAGATATAACCGAGAAGAGTGGAATTGCTAGTCTGCAGGGTTGGTGTACTGGTGCAACCATGGTTGATATTAATGGTGATGGTAATCTCGATATTTACGTTTGCCGTTCTGCAGATTTTAATCCTGAAAAAAGGAAAAATCTAATGTTTATTAATAATGGCAATCTGACTTTTACAGATAAAGCTGAAGAATATGGTCTTGATGATCATGGATATTCTACCCAGGCTTCTTTTTTTGACTATGATAAAGATGGCGATCTGGACATGTTTTTAATAAATCATTCATTGCAGAAATATACAACTGGTGTCCAGGAAAATGTTCAATTAAGAAAGGAACAAAATCCTGATTTTGCAAATAAGTTGTTTAGAAATGACAATGGTAAATTTAAGGACATTAGTGCAGAAGCTGGAATTACTTCCAACGTTTTGACTTTCGGATTGGGCCTGGCGATTTCAGATCTAAACAATGATGGCTGGCCCGATGTTTATGTTTCCAATGACTTTAATGAACCTGATTACATGTTTATTAATAATGGAAATGGAACTTTTTCTGATAAGTTAACAGAAAGTATGGCTCAGATTTCAATGTATTCTATGGGTTCGGATGTTGCTGATTATAATAACGATGGTTTGCCTGATATCGTAACCCTCGATATGCTTCCTGAAAGTAACGAGACTCAAAAAATGCATTCAGGATCTGAAAATTTCGATAAAATGCAGTTTTTATTTAACAGAGGTTTCTATTATCAATTCAGTCGTAATATGCTTCAGAAGAATAATGGAGATGGTACATTTTCCGAAATTGGTCAATTAGCAGGATTATCCAATACCGACTGGAGTTGGGCAGCCTTATTTTCTGATTTGGATAAAGATGGTAAAAAGGATCTTTTTGTCACTAATGGCTATGTGAAAGATTACACTGATATGGATTTCCTGAAATTTACAATGGATGAAACTATTCGTTCAAGACAACAGGGAAATGAGGTAGTTGCAAAGGATTTTATTGAGAAAATGCCAACAATCGAACAGCCTAATTATGTATTTCAAAATGTTGGTAATGACCGATTTGAGAAAAAAAGTACTGAATGGGGTATTGATCAAAAGGGTATTTCAGCAGGTGCAGTATATGCTGACCTTGATAATGATGGTGACATGGATCTTGTGGTTAGTAACACCAATGATTACGCAAGTGTTTACAGAAACAATTCAGAATTACTAAATAAGAACTCTTACCTCAGAGTGCAGTTAAAAGGAGATAAACAAAATTCAACGGGAATTGGCTCTAAAGTAATTTTATATTCAAAAGGAATCAAATACTTTCAGGAACAATTTCCTGTTAGAGGATTTCAATCATCTGTTGATCCGGTTTTAAACTTTGGATTGGGAGAAAATCAGATTATTGATTCATTATTTGTAGTTTGGCCAAATGATAAAAGTCAGAAGATTTCTAATGTTAAGGTAAATCAAACGCTTAATATTGACATTAAAAATGCTGATCTCGATTGGAAATTTAATCCAACTCCTTCTGGCATTAAATATTTAACTAATTCACAGACAATTAATTATGAACATGTAGAGAATCAGTTCAATGATTTTACTGTTCAAACCTTGCTTCCCAATTATCTCTCAAGACCAGGTCCGGTAATGGCAAAAGCTGACTTTAATGGAGATGGATATGAAGATCTCTTTGTCGGAGGTGCTTCAGCGCAGGCAGGTGCTTTGTTTACGCAAACCAGCACAGGTACTTTTGTTAAGAAGAGTTCTGCTTCTTTAGATGCAGATGCAAATTACGAAGATACAGCAGCAGAATTTCTTGATATAGATGGTGACGGTGATCTTGATCTTTATGTTGGTAGTGGTGGTTATGAATTCGGACCCGATAGTCCGTGGCTTCAGGATCGGATTTATATCAATGATGGCAAGGGTAATTTTTCAAAGAAAACTACAGGACTTCCTAAAATACTAAGTAGTACTGGTACTATCAGATCATCTGATATAGATGCTGATGGCGATTTGGATCTCTTCGTGGGTAGCAGGGTAGTACCAGGAATGTATCCGAGTACGCCTGAAAGTAAAATTCTGATTAACGACGGTAAAGGCAATTTTTCTGATGCAACTGATAAAATAGCGCAGGATTTAAAGTATGCAGGAATGGTAACCGATGCAGTTTGGCTCGATGTGAATCAGGATAAAATGAAAGATTTGATTGTTGTTGGAGAGTGGATGCCAATCCGTATCTTCATCAATGAGAAAGGAAAGTTAACTGATAAGTCATCTGATTATATCAAATTTGGGTCTTCGGGATGGTGGAATGTCATTCATGCAGATGATATGGATGGTGATGGTGATCAGGATCTTGTTATTGGAAATCTTGGTAAAAATGCACAGTTTAAGGCTACGGAGAAGGAACCACTAAGTATTTATTATAAAGATTTTGATGAGAACGGTTCCGTAGATCCCATTTTCTG
>CAMBFY010000232.1 GCA_945865415.1 Sphingobacterium thalpophilum | reverse complement strand
AAATGCCGCCGCTGCACCTGATGCTATAAAAGTTAATGCTTTGGCCTGGACTGTGCATGCCGCACCAGCTGAGGCGGAGGAAAAAAGTTAACGTAGATTTTGTGCTTAGGCCAAAGCTTATGAACAGTCTGGTTGGTTTAGGTAAAATTTTGCAGATTTCAAGGCAGTGAAACTATAAAAACGATTCTAAACTTAAAGGGGGGCTTGCTTTGTATCGGACTCTTAAAAACACACTTCGTGCAATGTAAATGGTCATTTTATCTGATATTTTATTTTTGCCAGATACTATTGATTTGGAAATCCATTGATCAATCATGTAATGATTAGGCTATTGATGATCTCGTTGGCATTGAAAACCGCCAGGAAAACGATGATCCCGAAAAAATGGCTACTAGTGTACCTATTTCAAATAGGATAGCTTGATTGAAAGCGACTGAATTAAAGTAGTTTTATACCCAAACTCAGGTGGAATAAATGCTGCTTCTGACTATATTTTTCACTCTGGCTTACATTACTTAAGCCAGCTTCATAGCGCAGGTCCAGTGTGAAATTACCCAGGTCGACTCCGCTGCCAGCCTGTATTCCGAGGGTTTGTTTTTTGTAATTTCCAAAATCACTTACACCCTGATAAGCCGTGGCGAATGTGGTATTTTCATCAATTATGAATGAAACTACCGGCCCTGCCATAAAGCGTAGGTTGAGCTTTTTAGGACCAATTTTAGTCCCGAGCAATAAAGGAAGGTCTAATGTCGTAAATTTAACATTCCCCTTTGCGCTTATGTCAGTACCATTATTGTCTTCGATCCGTACGAATTCATTTCCTTTACTTCCCAGATATAACTCCGGCTGAAAATAAATACCGGCAGCTCCAACTCTTGAAAATATTCCGGCCTGATAACCCATAATATTATTTTGATCAGTAAGGTCATTCTTTGTCTTTAAGGATGAAAAGTTGATACCCCCTTTGATACCAAATGCAAAGGATGGTAATTGTGCCATTGCCGTCATGCTTGTGATCATCAATAGGGATGCGGCCAGTAAAAGCTTTTTCATATTATATATTTTTTTTTGAGTTTTTTATTTCAATTTTTATGCCAGATGATAAAGTATCGCCATTATAACGAATTTGCTTGAAATTTGTCACGATAAACTTTAATTTTGTGAAAATTTATACCATGACAGAGATCAGTATCAGTAATTTAGATTGGGATCGTTTAAAATTAAAAGTTAAACGTAAATATAATAATCTTAGTGAAGAAGATCTGGCCTATCAGCAGGGTCAGGAGGAAGAATTGATTGTTAGACTGATGAGTAGATTAAAACGCAATCGTGAGTATATTGTCTTCACCCTGAAAAAAGGTATGCTTCATCTCGATACCAATCGATTATAATCTACTACATTTTATTTTCCTTAAATCTTTCCCCCTTAAGCAATACAAGAAGGATTTTGGTATCTTCAAATTATCGCAATTTAAAATATGATTAATCCTATCAAGTGTGGTTCTTTGAGAATAAAGCTCAAGAAAGTATTATTACCCGGCGTTCTAATAGTCTCTATTGTTTCATTCTCTTTCATTGAAGATCTGTTCCAGGTTTCTAAGAACCTCGACATATTTGCTGCTATTTATAAGCAACTAAACATTAATTATGTTGATGATGTTAATTCTTCAGAATTGATGAAAAATGGTATAGACGCCATGCTTGAAGAATTAGATCCTTACACTGAATATATTCCTGAATCTGAAATTGAAGATTATAAATTAAAGTATGTTAGTACCCAATATGGAGGTATAGGGGCCACTATTTCAAACAGAGGAGGTAAAGTAATTGTTGCTGAACCTTATGCGGGTTTCCCGGCACAGAAAGCAGATATACGGGCCGGGGATGAATTCCTTGAAATAAATGGTATTTCTTTAAAAGGAAAAAACAATGAGCAGGTAAGTTCCATGCTAAAGGGTTCAAAGGGCACCGGTGTTAAGCTTCAGATTCAACGTCCGGGAATGCCGAAGGTAATTGAGTTAAACCTTACCCGTGAAGAAATAAGACAAAATAATGTTCCTTACTATGGGATGCTTTCAAATAATATCGGTTACATCAAACTGGATAAATTTCTTGAAAACTCAGCACAAGAGGTTAAAGATGCGTTAACTGACCTCAAAAAAAATGATATCAAAGGATTGGTTATAGATTTACGCTATAATGGTGGTGGGATTCTTCAGGAAGCAGTAAAGATTGTAAATCTTTTCGTGGAAAAGGGTGTTACAGTTGTTATCCAAAAAGGAAGGTATCGTGAAAAAATCATAACATATAATACCTTTAGCTCGCCTATTGAACCAGATTTACCTTTAGTAGTATTGGTAAATAATCGCTCAGCTTCAGCTTCTGAAATCATAGCCGGATCACTACAAGACCTAGACAGAGCTGTGGTAATTGGCCAGCGTAGTTTTGGCAAGGGTTTGGTCCAACAAACATTCAATCTTCCGTACAACAGTCTGGTAAAAGTAACTGTAGCCAAATATTACACTCCTTCAGGTCGATGTATACAAGCTTTGGATTACACACACCGTGATACAGAAGGAACGGTTGTTAAGGTAGCCGATTCGCTTATCACGGAATACAAGACTAAATCCGGGAGATCAGTTTACGATGGTAGTGGTATTTTTCCTGATGTTTTTATAAAGCCCTTGCGTTATAGCCTCATAACTCAAACTCTGATTTCAAAGTATCATATATTTGATTATGCAACACAGTACCGAAATCTGAAGGCAAGTATCAGCGACCCCAAAAGCTTCAGGCTCAACGATAGTGATTACAATGAATTTATTGCATTTCTTTCTAAGCGGGACTATGGTTATGATACCAAAGTAGAAAAACTACTAAATGAGCTGCGCGATGAGGCAGAAAAAGAGAACAAATCCGTAGCGCTGAAGCCAGAATTCGATGCGCTAAAAGCTAAAGTATCCCACAGTAAGAAAAATGATCTAGTTTTATTTAAAGAGGAGATCAAAAGAGTCCTTGAAAGCGAAATAGTTTCAAGGTATTATTTTGAAAAAGGCCGAATGGAACAAAATTTTCAGTATGATAATGAACTGAATGAGGCGCGAAAGGTTTTGTCTGATAAATCATTCCTGGCTTCTATCCTTAATGGGGAAGGAAGCTACAAATCAATTGGCAAGCCGGGTGAGGATTATTCTGCAAATGTAAAGTAGGAGTTTAACAATTAGTTACCATTTACGAATTACGAGTTGCCTGTTGCCAGGCAACTCGTAACAGACAACTATCTGTAGGTCAGTCCCATATTATAAAGCATAAACGCCCATTTATCAACTTGCTCTTCTATAATTTTTGCTGTTGGTTTTCCTGCACCGTGACCAGCATTCGTTTCGATCCTGATTAAAGCCGGACTCTCGCTTTTATGAAATTCCTGTAATCTTGCTGCAAATTTGAATGAGTGTGCCGGAACAACACGATCATCATGATCAGCAGTTGTAATCAATGTGGCAGGATAAGCAGTTCCCGGTTTTAAGGCATGATATGGCGAATACTTCAAAAGGTACTCAAACATTTCTTTTGAATCTTCTGCTGTTCCATAATCATATGCCCAACCTGCTCCTGCAGTAAATTTATTATACCTAAGCATGTCAAGCACTCCAACGGCTGGCAAGGCTACCTTAAAAAGTTCTGGTCGCTGAGTCATTACTGCACCTACAAGGAGTCCGCCATTTGATCCTCCCGACACCGCTAAAAATTCCTTTGAAGTATAGTTATTACTGATCAGGTATTCAGCAGCGGCTATAAAATCATCAAACACATTTTGCTTATTCAATTTTGTACCGGCTATATGCCATTTTTCGCCATATTCACCACCACCACGAAGGTTAGGAACAGCATAGATTCCTCCCTGTTCAAGTAATATGATATTTGAAGTGCTAAATGCAGGTGTGAGGCTGATACTGAATCCGCCATATCCATAAAGAAGCGTGGGATTTTTACCATTTAGCTCAATTCCCTTTTTATGCGTGATAATCATCGGGATTTTAGTTCCATCCTTGGAAGTATAAAAAACTTGTTTTGATACAAAATTGGAGGGGTCGAATTTCACGCCTGATTTTTTGTATTCAATTGACTGCCCGTTGGCGATAATGTATTTAAAAATGGTTGGCGGGTAGATGTAGGATGTAAATGTATAGTATAACACTTTTTCTGATTTTTTGGCATAAAATCCATTTGCAGATCCAACACCGGGGAGAGTAACTGTACGCTCCAGATTTCCATCCATATCATATTGCAAAACCAGTGAAGTTGCATCTTTAAGGTAATTGGCAAAGATCTTTCCGCCTGCGGTGCTTATGCTGAGAACATTATCGGTTTCAGGAATCAGATCTTTCCAGTTTTCAGGACCAGGATTAGAGGCATCAACAGTTATAACTTTATAATTTGGCGCATTCAGATTCGTGAAAATATAAAGCTTGCTACCCTGATTGTCAATAATACTGTGATCTCCTTT
>CAMBFY010000231.1 GCA_945865415.1 Sphingobacterium thalpophilum | reverse complement strand
CTGGATACAAAAATCCTTCTGCCTTCGATTTTGAATTTTACTCTTCCAGTTGATTCAAGTGTTTTCAAAACTTCAGAAAAATTTTCAAATCTGGAAACAGCACCTCCAAATTTACTTTTTGGAATTTCGCCCACATACTCCACTTCCACATTATACCAGCGTGATATCATTCTCATAATATATTGTATGTCATCACTATCAAAAACAAATTGATTCATTTTCCATGCCACAGCCTGATCGGTATCAACACTCTCAATTTTAAATTCTTTAGTAGTCAAGGTAGATTGCTCGCCCGGTTTTAAAATTTTAACAGTGCCTTTGTCTTTAGATATTTTTATACTACCCTCTAGTAGGGTTGTTTTTACCCACGGTTCATCAACATAAGAATTAATGTTAAATTGAGTGCCCACAACCTCAACCTCCTGATTTATTGTCTTCACAATAAAGGGATGCAATTTGTCACTTGCAACATCAAAGTAGGCCTCACCATTTAATTCTACCTTACGATTCTTATGTGCAATGAAACTTGAAGGGAATGTAAGTTTTGAGGCTGAATTTAGCCATACATTCGTTCCATCAGGTAAACGCACCTGATAGCTCCCCCCCTTTGGTGTTTCTATAGTATTATCTTGATTGTTAGACAGGAAGTCTTGCTTATGATCCGACAAAATGGTATAAACAAGCTGACCATCAGTGGCTTTAACGATCTTTATTCCGGCCTGTTCAGCAAGAGTACCATTATCAGCATCTGTCAAACTTATTTTCTTACCATTTGGCAAAGTCAGAATAGCTTTGTTTCCACCTGGCACAATCTCACTTTTCTGAAATTGTTGTGCCATGGGATTTGGATTGCTTCCTTTAGGAAGATAATAAAGCCCAACTCCAATAATGACAATTACCGCCGCAGCAACAGAAGTCGCCCATCGGTAAACAATCCTCCTGCTTAGCCCTAGGATTCTGTTTTCTTCATTAGCAAAAATACTGCCCTGAATAGAAGTCCTAAGTTCATTCTTTAGCATAAGATGACCTTGTTCCTCCAATGCATCTAAATAACCATCCCTTCCACCAAATGCCCGATAATAAGCATCCAAAAACTCTAACTCATCTTTTGAGGCGGTTCCTGCTAAATATTTTTCAAGAATTTGTTTAAAATGATCCTTTTGAAGCTGATCCATGTAATACATTTTAATTGATGTACTTAAAATGTGCTTTGCGCCCAGTCTATCTAAAAATAAATTTTATGTGAACTAGGATTAAGGATGGTTTTATTTTCCAGAAAGAATCATTATTAACTGAATCATCATAATAGTGGTTTTCAATTTTAAGATTGCCCTTCCTATTTGGTTGCGGATTGTTTTTGGTGAAAGATTAAGTTTTAACGCTATTTCATTTGAAGAAAGTTCATCCTGATAACGCATTCTTAATATAATGAGCTGTTGATCAGGAAGAGAAGATATTAATGCTTCAAGGGTTCTGTAGAGCTCCTTCTTTACCATAGCGGCGTCAGCCCAGCCATCATAGCTTTCCAATTCTGATAGCAGTTCAGGTATAGGCACAAAGCGTTCCTGCTTGTGTATCTGTTTGAAAACGTGATACTTAGTTACAGTATATAACCAGGCTGGAAGATTTTCGATCTTGGTTTCTGTTCTTCTTGCCCACATAGATGTAAACACCTCTTGTGCAACATCTTTCGATTGATCCTTATCTTCTAACCGCCTATAAGCTTCTTCAAAAACATGACTCCAATATTTTTCATACAACTCGTCAAATGCATAATTGCAGCCTTTACTCAATTCAATTAGAAGTAAAGAATCTTGATTAGTATGTACTTTTCCTGTTATCATATTTAAGGCTTACAAATAATAATCCGGACAAGCCGATAAGTATGACATTATCAGTATTCGTGATAAAATTGCTTTGTGTAAACTAAACGGTTTAAACACTTCATTACATGAATATACAAAACAGTTATAAAATTAACAGTATTATAAATATAATGTTTCCACTATCCTATATTATCCGCTAACTGTTCAAAGTTGATTATTAGTCCATTACAGGTAAATAATTAATCTGCAAACTGCTTATAGACCCTATATTCCCAAGTTCATCCACACCCTTAACTTCCAGAAGATTAATCCCGGGTACAAGATTCCAAATAAAATCAGAATCTCTAATCTCTTTTAGCAAACCATTGTCAATGATCTTAAAATGATTGAATGCAGGACTTAAAGTAGCCATATTAATCTTTAAAAGATTATGACCAGCTGACATTGCACTCAGATCAACAGTAAACAGCTTACCATACATATCTGATTCACGGCGTACATAATTCCGATGTTCCGGCGTTTCCGGAGTTTGTGCATCTGTCCAGGCATAATAGCCATCCCAACCCCAATGGGTTCTTCCATGTGTTACCGGCAATGGGGATTTCTGACTCAGCCAGTTACTGCGGGGCAACCAGCGGACTTCAGCGGTATTGTAAAACCCGTAGCCACCGGAATAACCCGGATTTTCCTTATTATAGGTCACCTTCCACCAAATATAATCCTTGGTAATTTTACCAGAAAAAGCATTGCCACCTGCATCCATAGCTATGGGCAGATTATCAGGATCAATTCGGTTTGCCCGTCTGTCACGATCTTCAAATGACCATTTATCCCTATCAATAATCTCCCCTCCGGGGTAATAAGTTGTCAGAAATAAATTATGCAGTTCCAGAATATTTAGTGGGATTCCTGTTTTTTTGTCGTAAAACATGGTATCAAAATTCGGGTCTGCCATAATCCATTTTTCATAATCCCGCGACCAGACCTCAACCAATTCATGCCCTCCCCAAATGGCATAATTTGTGTTGACGATTCTGGCAGGGATACCAAAACTCTGACAAGCCTGGGCAAAAACAATCGCATAATGAAGGCAATTACCTCCTCTTTTCGACAAATTTCCTAGCCCTGAAGGTCCACTAAGTATCTTACTGGCATCCCAGCTCAACAAATCTCCTAATTCAGAATTTGGCAGAAACCAATCCCAGTTTGCAGCTGTCCATGCTCGCAAACGTTTGATCTTTTCCCATTCTGTTGTTGCACCATCTACTACCTGATCAAGTTTAAATTGCTTCCTGAATTCTTGTAGTTCAGGCAATGCAGGGTTCTCGTGAACAAAATCAAATGAAGAGCGGATCAGTGGGTAATTCTTTACTTGAGCTATAAAAATACCTGCATCTGTTGAACTGCTGTGCCATGTACTTTTTAAATCCAGTCCCTTAATTTCGGGTGTGCTGTTTCCGATACCGGGATCGATACTGTACTCAAGCTGAATGAAGCGATGATTATTTTTTGTTGGCAAAGTTGAACCCTCCAAATTCTGCCAGGGGGTCCATGCTCCGGCTTCAGGTGCATGGGTATTTCCGCTTCTTATCCGCGTTTGCCATTTGGAGCCCGCTGCATTTAAAATTCGGGGATTAATTTCTGCATTTCCTATTTTTACAGGAAAATACATGATATCATTTAAGGCCTTATCAGCAAGATTAATGACCGGAGTTTGCAGCCAGGCTTTTTTGGCATAAGCCTGCATCTTCATACGAATTGGATATTCGGCGATGTTTGATGAGCTACCTGCTTTCTTCCAGGATTTTCCATTATCGATACTCCGCTCACTATTGCCAGTAAATGAAGAAGGCTGTCCGGTGATATTACGAATAATCGAACTTAAAGCCATAGGAATCCTGAATTTTTCATTTTGATTGTGTACCCTAAGCTCAATCAGGTTTCTGCCCTTTTTTAGATACGAAACAGGAACCGGTACCGAAGTCCAGAAATGCCGTAATTCATACACAATAGGCTTATTCCCATTTACCCTAAATTCAAGTTTTCCGCCACTCATCGGTTCAGCAGGTAGCATTGGATAAATGAGCATACTAATCCATGCATTTTTGGCAGGCAACACAGGCAATTCAAGAACTTTCCTGATGAGACGGCCTTTTGACAGCGTATCCCATGCTTCCGAACGAATAGAACCTAAGGTAACTGCGTCATTCTCAATCAGAAGATTATCTTCAAGTACAATCGCATTGTTCTCCAGTTTTAAATTCTGGGAAATTGATTTTGCCCATAATTCTGCAGCCGTCCAGGTTTCAACTTTAGATTTAAGGGTATCAGATTTAAATGATCCTTTTGGGTAAGGACTCACAAAATCTGTAGAAAAACCTTCCATGATTCCAGCAAGACTTGCGATAGAAATTAAAACAATTCTGAATATAGGTTTTGTGGCCATAGTTGATAAAAATCACATTGTTGGGTTCAAGCTTTTGAACTTCGACCCCAAAGGGGTCGTATGTTTATAGAAAAATCATAAATCCCCGTCTTCCGAAGCTGAAGGGGTCGGATGTATTTGGAATTGTCACAGATGACCAATTCAAGCAATGTCATTATGTTAAGAGTCGGGAGGTTCCAGCTTTCGCTGGAATGACATTTTTTTTTGGTTAATAAGGAGATTCCAGCCTTCGCTGGA
>CAMBFY010000230.1 GCA_945865415.1 Sphingobacterium thalpophilum | reverse complement strand
CGGGATGTTAGCCTGCGCATCCCGTACTCCAGATAAAAGCGGGTTTAAAACCCGCATCATCTAAAATTCGACATGCCTTGCAGAACATGTCGAACAGCGGTTCGTATTCAGCATTATTAAACAAGGATCAAGGAATAAGGACATTAATCATTAATTTGACAATTATATTCTCACATCTCATATCTCACATCTCATACCTCACCTAACACAAGTCTACATGAACACAATTTTAAATAGAAATTCAATCCTGACAAAGTATACTTTAACAGGCATATTAATTCTTTCCATGCATACGGCTTTCGCTCAAAAGGAGGGCCCTTGGCTTCATTTTTCTCCTCCTGCCGGACAGGCTAACGGGAAATATATAGTTCTTGTTGGCGGGGATGAGGCTTACCGTTCTGAAGAATCATTACCGATGCTGGCTAAAATATTAGCTGAGCGTCATGGGTTTAGTACCACTGTACTATTTGCTATTAATCCCGAAACTGGTTTCATTGATCCGAATTATCATCAGAATATTCCGGGTCTTCAATTTTTAGCGAAAGCTGACCTGATGATCATTGCTACCCGATTCAGGGAGTTGCCGGATGATCAAATGCAGCACATTCACAAGTATTTTGTTGCAGGGAAGCCCGTGATTGGTTTACGAACAGCTACACATGCATTTTATTATAGCCGAAATCCTAATAATCAATATGCGAAATATGGTTTTAAAAGTAAAGCAATTGGCTGGGAAGGTGGCTTTGGGAAGCATATTCTGGGAGAAAATTGGGTTAATCATCATGGAGCCAGTGGAAAGGAAGGCACCAGGGGATTAATAAATGGTCTTGAAGTTGCAGATGCAAATCCAATACTGAATGGAATCAGTGACATCTGGACTACAACTGAAGTATACGGTATTAAAAGTCTTCCCTCTAATTCTAAAGTGTTGCTTTGGGGCCAGGGAACAGAAGGGGTTTATCCTACAGCATCGGGTATATGGACAAGGTCTGTTATGCCCATTGCCTGGATCAGGACTTATTTAGGTGAGTCGGGGAAAAGTGGCAGAGTGTTCACCACGACTATGGGTGCAGCAATTGATTTCGTCAATGAGGATTTGAGACGCCTCGTTGTGAATGCAGCCTACTGGACCGTAGGTCTGGAGAAAAGTATACCGGCGAAAAGCAATGTTGATTTTGTAGGAAAATATGAGCCAACAATGTTCGGAATGAATGGTTTTGAGAAGAATAAAAAGCCGGAAGATTATAAATGATAATAGGCCTAAAGTAAATATTGCTTGTTTTAACCTGCTGCTCGGGATGTTAGCCTGCGCATCCCGAACTCTTGATAAAAGCGGGTTTAAAACCCGCATCATCTGAAATTCGACATGCCTTGCAGAACATGTCGATCAGCGGGGTCCCGAAATATATTTTAAGGTGTAATGCTAAAAATCCGGCTGTAGGTGAGTGTTAGCATTGAACTAAAAGATTGAACTCTGGAGTTGTATAATACTGGTTAAATCGAAGGAATATAAGGTGTAAAACAGGGCAGTTATGGATTAAAGCCTTAATTGTAATTAATCAGCTATTTATCTGATAATCAACATATTTGTAATATAGTATTGTTAATGTAACTAGAAGTATCAGATTGAGGCTTATCTAAGGATTAGATTTGATTTCACCTAAAACAATATCTAATTATGAAAAGTATTCTACTACTATTTCTTGTACTGTTTAGTACCTCGTACTATGCAAGTGCACAAAGCCGAGCCGTTACAGGGAAGGTGACTGATACGAAAGGAGAAACTCTTCCTGGGGTCAGTATTAAACTCAAAGGTACCTCAATTGGGGCTACCTCCGGTACAGACGGAAGGTACACAATCAATGTATCAGGTAACAATAATATTCTGGTTGTTACTTATATCGGTTTTTTAAGTCAGGAAGTTGCTGTGAACAATCAAACTTCACTTGATATTGCTTTGGCTATCGATATGCAGGGATTGGAAGAAGTGGTTGTTGTGGGTTTTGGCACCCAGAAAAAAGTGAATTTAACTGGTTCTGTAGCTTCGGTAAGTTCCGAGCAACTGGAGAAGCGAGCAGTAACAAAATCTTCTCTTGCCTTACAAGGTCAAATGAGTGGTATTCAGGTACGGCAAGGTGGTGGAAATCCAGCAAGTAATGGCGCTTCTTTGGTTATTAGGGGTCAGGGAACATTTAGTGGAGCAGGTACTAGTCCACTGGTTCTGGTTGATGGAATAGAAGCTTCTCTGGATCTTGTAGATCCAAATGATATTCAAAGTGTTTCAATTTTGAAGGATGCTGCTTCTGCTGCAATTTTTGGTTCAAAAGCTGCAAACGGAGTTATCTTAGTTACAACAAAGAAGGGAATAGTTGGTAAGCCGGTATTTACTTATAATTCATATATCGGTAAGACTGAGGCAACCATGGTTCCTGAAATGATTAATTCTTGGGAATATGCAGAAGTTATTAATCAGGTTTTTGCAGATGCCGGTGCGGCAAAGAGGTATTCTGATGCTGACATTGCAAAGTTTCAATCAGGATCAGATCCGGTGAACTTTCCAAATTTCGATCACATTGGTAATTTATTTGATTCAGGAAACGGTATTTCAACACGACATGATATTGGTGTCCGTGGAGGATCTGAACAAACACAGTATATGTTTTCTTTAGGTTATTATAATGAAAACGGTATAATCACAAAAAATGATGCCAATCGTTATAATATTCGGGTAAACCTTGACACTAGATTAAATAACAAGCTTAAGTTCAGTCTTAAGATGGCAGGAAATTTGAATAAAAATTCCCAACCGTCAGGAATCAATGGTTTAGGGCTTGGAACTATAGTTGGTGGTGCAATGCGAAATGCAAATTCTATTCCAGGTAGAATGGCTGATGGTTTTTATGGAAGAAATGAGACATTGCATCCGGAAGCGGATTTAGAAAGTGCTTCATTTTTGCAAAATAATGGCACTAATTTTTATACTAATGGCAGTGTAATTTGGGATATTTTCAAAGATCTTACAATTACGGGGCAAATTGGACATACCTATGGAATTGACCAATCTAAGGCCTATGTAGCTAAATATGCCATTACCCCAACGTATGGAAATGCTTTAAATAGTTTAAGAGAAAATTGGTCAGAAAGTAGTGCACTGACTCTTCAAACCATTGCTGAATATAACAAGAAAATAAAGGACCATACCTTCTACCTTCTTGGGGGTGTTTCAGGTCAAACATTTGGTGGTAAAGGCATTGGTGCTTTCAGGGATGCATTTCCGAACAATAGTATTTATGAAATTAACGCAGGGTCAACTGCCCGTGGAACTCAAGCGGGAAGTTCCTCAAGAAATACATTGCAATCTTATTTCGGAAGATTTAATTACAACTTCCGAAGCAAGTATTTATTTGAGGCAAATGCCCGATACGATGGTTCTTCGCGTTTCCCACAAGAGAGCAGATGGGGCTTATTTCCTTCATTATCAGCAGCCTGGAGAATATCACAAGAAGGCTTTTTCATGGATTTAAAGAAGGGAATGCCATGGTTAAGTGATCTTAAAATCAGAGCTTCTTGGGGTAAATTAGGAAATCAATCGGTTGGAAACTATCCATATCAAGATTTACTGTCACTTGCCCCCGTTTATCCTTTCGGAAGTGCATTAAGTGCAGGTGCAGCGATAACTACCATTGCAAATAAGGACATTACCTGGGAGACCACAACAGTAAACAATGTGGGATTTGATTTAGGTCTGTTTAATGATAAATTATCGTTTTCAACAGATTACTTTATTAAGACCACTGATGACATTCTTTATAGTGTTTCTGTATCCAATGTGTTGGGAGCTACTCCTGGCCTAACCAATGCAGGTTCAGTAGAAAACAGAGGATGGGATTTTAATTTGAATTATAGAAATGTTGTTGGAGGATTTTCTTATGGAGTCTCTGCTATTTTATCATTGATTGATAATAAAGTAACAAAATTATCAAAAGTTAATCAGGACATTGCCAGAGGGCTATTTGTAGGATATCCTATTGGTAGTGCCTTCGGATATAGAAGCAATGGATTATTTGGTAGCAATGCAGATGTGACAGGTTATCCAACCCAACCATTTGCTGATCAGGCTCAGGGTGGTGGAATTAAGTATTTAGATCTCAGCGGGCCAAGTGGTGCTCCAGATGGTGTAGTGAACGCAACATACGACAGGGTTATCATTGGAAAACCTCTACCAACTTCAACCTATGCATTAACTTTAAATGGCGGGTTTAAAAATTTCGATTTTAATTTTATGCTTCAAGGAGAAGGTGGAAGAAACGATCAGGTTAATCTTGGCCAATTTTTCTTCCCACTAGAAAACAATAGTAATGTGCAGCGGGATGCTTACGAGAACAGATGGACAGCTGCAAATCCAAATCCAAATGCTGAATATCCTAAATTGCGTAACATCGCTTCCGGGTTTTTTAACACCAATCGTGTTGATTTCTGGTATCGCGATGCAAGTTTCTTAAGACTTAA
>CAMBFY010000229.1 GCA_945865415.1 Sphingobacterium thalpophilum | reverse complement strand
CAAAAAAATGAAAAGGAAAACGGCAGTCTCTCCAAAGACCATACCCTGGCTATTGGGGTTAGCGATATACAACAATCTTCCCCACCAGATAAGCTGAAAGATGGCATAAATGATCAGACAATAAAATATCACTAATGGCCTTCTCATTTTATTATGCTCTTGCTCCTCTGAAAACAATATCCAGACTCTCAAAAATAGCCCGCTTTGCCTTTTCGAGATCTATCTTGGTGTGTACTGCTGATACAAATCCAACTTCATAACCGGATGGTCCAAAATAAACACCCCTATTCAGTAATTCCCGATGCATAATTTTAAATTTCTCCATACTGGATGCCTCAATTTCTTCTGCAGAACTAATACTTTCTCTATCTGTAAATGCGAACCAGAAAATCGAACCGATTGTAAACACCTTGAATTTGTAATTATTTGCTGTGGCAAAGCGCTGAATTGAATCTGTAAAATCCAGAGTCTTACTGTTCAAATTCTTATAAAAACCCGATTTTGAAAGTTCGGTTAACTGTGCAATTCCTGCGGCCATTGCCACGGGATTTCCTGAAAGGGTACCTGCCTGATAAACAGGGCCATCCGGAGATATCATCCCCATAATTTCTTTTGATGAACCATACATCCCTACCGGCAGTCCGCCTCCAATTATTTTACCATAAGTGATGATATCCGGTTGAATATCATAAAATGCCGAAGCTCCTTCAAAACCAATGCGGAATCCGGAAATAACCTCATCAAAAATTAGCAGTGATTTATTCTTAGAACAAATGCTCCTCAGAAATTGCAAAAATTCTTTGGTCTGCAGCAAAAGTCCGTTGTTTGCCGGAACGGGTTCAATAATCACTGCAGCAATATCACCTTTAAATTGTTCAAAAGCATCTCTGACCGCTTGTTCATTGTTCAATGGAACAACAATAGTTTCATCGGCAAACGCTTTCGGAATACCGGCAGATGAGGTTTCACCAAATGTAACCAAGCCACTACCAGCTTTGACCAATAATGAATCAATATGCCCGTGATAACAGCCCTCAAATTTGATAATTTTGTCGCGCTTGGTATATCCCCTGGCCAGACGAACCGCCGACATCACTGCTTCGGTGCCGGAACTGGTAAAGCGAATTTTCTGGATATAT
Source organism: Sphingobacterium thalpophilum (assembly GCA_945865415.1). Classification (GTDB taxonomy): domain Bacteria; phylum Bacteroidota; class Bacteroidia; order Sphingobacteriales; family Sphingobacteriaceae; genus Daejeonella; species Daejeonella thalpophilum_A. The sequence continues at coordinate 3,443 of CAMBFY010000229.1, read as the reverse complement.
CGGTTATTCTTTAAAATAAGCTCTGCCAGTTGATTTTCAAGAGCCGTTGGTGCTCCAAAACTCATTCCATTTTGCATGGCCTGAATTACCTTTTCTCTGATTGAGGGGTGGTTGTGACCAAGAATCAGCGGTCCCCATGAAGCACAAAAATCAATAAACTGATTCCCATCAGCATCCCAGATATGGCAGCCATCACCCTTTTGGATAAATAAGGGCGTTCCATACACTGATTTAAAAGCCCTTACTGGTGAGTTTACTCCTCCTGGAAAATAAGTCTTTGATTTTTCATACAATTCGGCAGACTTTTCTCTTGATATATCCGGCTTCCCGGAAGTACTAATCTGACTTTCTTGTGCCGAACCTGAAAACATTTTTTTTAATAATTCTAACATATTTTTTTAATTGACAATTGACAGTTGACAGTTGACAATGTCATATTTAGTATTAAATGTCAAATTAAACTATCAATTCTGGTATCTGTTGTCTGTTATCTGTTGTCTGTTGTCTGAGATTTAGTACTAATGTCTAATGTAGCAGGAATATTAATTGTCAACTGTCAATTGTCAACTGTCAACTGAACTATATCCAGCTCTTCTCCATAATCTCCCGAGCATGATAAGTAATAATAATACTCGCTCCTGCCCTATTGAAAGCGTACATATTTTCCATGATCACTTTTTGCTCATCAATCCAGCCTTTGGCTCCTGCTGCCTTCACCATAGCGTACTCTCCGGAAACATTATAACAGGCTACAGGAAGATCTGTACTTTCTCTCAAACCCTTAATCACATCAAGGTAGGCCAATGCGGGCTTGACCATCAAAATATCAGCACCTTCTTGCTCATCTAATTTTGATTCACGCATGGCTTCGCGGGGATTTCTGAAATCCATTTGATAAGCCTTTCTATCACCTTTGCCGGGAGCTGAATCCGCTGCTTCTCTGAATGGGCCATAATATGCTGAAGCAAATTTTATACTATAACTCATTATTGCTGTATTCTCCAGATTATTCTTATCCAGCTTTTCGCGAATCCCAAGTATACGTCCATCCATCATATCCGAAGGTGCAACCATATCAGCTCCAGCCTCAGCATGGGTAAGTGCCATTCTTGCTAAAACATCAACAGTTTTATCATTTTGAACATAATCATGCTGCAGAATTCCGCAATGACCATGTGTGGTATAGGCACAGGTACATACATCTGTAACTACATAGAGGTCATCAGCAAACTCCTTTTTCAATTCCCGTACTGCATTTGAAACCACCGAATGTTTATCATAAGAGGAGCTTGCATCTTCTATCTTCTTTTCCCCTACTCCAAAAAGTAATACCTTATTAATTCCAAGTGAAAGTGATTTTTCGACGTCTTTAAGCAAAGTATCCACAGAAAAATGACTCACTCCTGGCATAGCATCAATACCATGCACCACATTATTACCCGGCACCACAAAATACGGATAGATAAACATATCCTTTGACAGCCTGGTTTCAGCTACCAATTCTCGCAAAATGGGTGATTTCCTTAACCTTCTTGGACGGATTAACATATTATCCTTTGATTTATAAAATTTATTCAACCGGCTTTAATAATCCAGTGCAAATACAGCCTCAGCTAAGCCCATTTCATCTGGCGAAAAAGGCAACGTGTACTTCACCCCCATTTCCTCAAATTTCTGGCCGGTTGTTTTTCCTATACAAATAACCTGCTGATCAGGCTCGAGTAAATTCTCTGCAAAATAGGAATCTACATTCGAAGGACTGGTAAAAATCAGCACTTCGGCATAGGATTGGGCTACATCTTCTTCACTAACCGTTTCATATACAGTTAATTCAACTATCTTCGTATCGCTAGATAATGCCTTTTGTATCGTTTTCAATGAGCCCTTTGCACTCGGGAACAGCACCTTGCTTCCGTTTGCCAGTTTTGCAAATTCTAAAGCAATATTTTTGGTATCAATTCCGTCTTCTTCCCCGTTGAAAGAAGCAATTTTTCCATGCAGACGAAGAGCATCTTCAGAACCTCTTCCCAATACACCATATTTGACTTTTTTGGAAAGCTGGGGATCCAGTTTGAAGAAGTAGTCAATAGCATTCTTGCTACTAAAAAATATCCAGTCAAGGTTTCTTAAGATGAAAGGATCTAGATTATTGATCGTTGGAAAAGTTCTGATCAGAGTACGGTCTTCAATTTCAATCTGATGTTTTTTTAGAGCCTTTCTAAAATAACTGTTTTCTGAAAGTTCACGACTGATAAATACATTAGCTGGAAATTTGCGGTTGGGAGCAAATTTGGCTACAATTTTTTCAGCCAGACCTTTTGTTGTTTTAGACTGTATGAACAGGCGGTCAGGGAAATCTGTTCCATCTGACGCCTTGGCTGTCCAAACCTGAAACAAGGATCCATCTTTACGACAATAGCATCCTAATGGCAATTGGCAACCTCCTTCAAACATATTGAGCACCTTACGTTCAACAGCTATCTGTTCGGCAACAACCAGATCATTCAAAGGCTGCAGCATTTCAAACAGGGCTTCATCACTTTCCCGAATCTGTACAGCTAAAACTCCCTGAGCTGGTGCGGGGATTAACTCAGTCGGTTCAAGTTCTTCTACATGGAATTCTTCACCGAGATCATAGCCCAGACGAATCACGCCGGCTTTGGCAAGCATGATCGCATCATAATTCTCATCACGTAATTTTTGCAGGCGGGTTTGAACATTACCGCGCAGATTTTCAATCTCAAAATCAGGCCGAACCGATAGTAATTGAGATTTACGACGGTTTGAAGAGGTTCCCACCAAACCACCAAATTTTACTGCCAGTTTTTGTTGTAAATCAACACAATCCTTCAAAATCACTAAAAGTTCAGCAGGATCTTCGCGCTCCGACACAGCAGCAATGATCAAACCTTCAGGGTTTGTGGTAGGAAGATCTTTATGGGAATGAACCGCGAGATCAATGGTTCCATTTAGTAATTCTACTTCAAGTTCTTTGGTAAAAAAACCCTTGCCCTCAAGCTTATCAAAACTTAGATCCAATATCTTATCACCCTGAGTTTTAATAATTTTCAGCTCCGAATTAATCCCAATTTCAGCCAAACGATTTTTTACGAAATTAGCCTGCCATAATGCTAGCTCACTTCCTCTAGTTCCAATAATGATTGTTGATTTCTTATTATCCTCGGGCAAATAATCAGACATGTTTTTATAATTATTCCGGATTTATTATTTGAATAACAAAAATAGCCAAAATGATTGGGATCAACTGAAAATCAGCTATTTTTTATCAGGATATCCTTAGCGATTACCATCGGGACACTGATGTACTTTTTCTCGATATAATTGATTACGCGACCTAATATTTCGCGAGAATTGTTATCCATACCCTCTATTTCATCGAAAAAAACCTTATTCAATGCATTTTCTTTGATTTCTTTAATTTT
>CAMBFY010000228.1 GCA_945865415.1 Sphingobacterium thalpophilum | reverse complement strand
TAAAATGAACCATTAAATTACATATCACTGGTAACACATTTCAGACATCAGATTTCAGACTTCAGACAACACAAACACACAATGAAATTAAAAACAATACTACCTTTCCTTTCACTCTTCCTTTTTGTAACTGCATTAAAAGCACAAACATCCGGAAGCAGGGTTTCCTACGTCATCTATGATAATTTCGATACAGGAGAAATGTTTACCTGGGAACCTTATCCTTATCAGCAGGATACTGGTTATGATCCCTTATTTGGTACAAAGAAAGAGCCTGCTTTTGGAGGAAAGGGGAGTTCTCTTTCTCGCATAACCAAGCCGAATGATGCCAATGATCTGACTCAGGGTTTTACGAAGCGAATTGATATGTATTCTTTGAATACTACCCGGCTCAAGTTTGCATATTATTTTATGAGCGACAGAAAACCTGAGAAGCTGGATGTTTCCCTCGGGACTTTTGACGGGAAATTATTCAACCACACCATTTTATCACCGAAGGCAAATACCTGGGTTGAGGTGGATATCCCGCTTAATTCATTTTCTCTAAATGGAGTATCATTAATGGAAGGAGCTCATTTACAAGTTGTTGTTTTGAAAGCATTTTATCCTTTGGTTAATCACTTACCTAGCTATAGCATGTTGGTTGACGAGTTCAAGCTGAACGGCGAAAGATCACGGCAATTTGTTGCACAATCCCCCGGTTCAACCTGGTTTGAACAGTTTGGTCATGCAGTATTAAACAAACATTATTCAAATGGCGAAATAATTAATCTGAGTTTATCAGCCGAGCAAGGTAAATCAATTAGCGAAGTGAGTGCTGAACTGATTAGTCCGGCGAATAAAACGGTATTAAACAATATCAAGTTTTATGATGATGGAAGTCATGGTGATTTACAAGCTTCGGATGGCATATGGTCAAACAATGTGGTTTATACGATTAAGGCTACAGATCCGCGCGGTCAGTGGAAGCTCAGAGCTAAGTCTGGAACAGGATCAGACCAATTTACCTGGGATTTGTGGTTCATCGTTCCTGTTTCTGAACTCGCAGCAGGTGTTCATCCAAGAGTATTTCATTCTCAGGCTCAACTGGATGCCCGTATGGCAGGACCAGAGCCTGAGTCCGCTAAAAAACTTCTGAATAATTTAATTCAAAATTATAAACCATCAGCAATTGATATAGAGAATCTTCCCGCTCAGAATATGGTCGCACCCGAGTCGGTAACCGGTGGGCCCTACGCAAGTGCCAGTATGGGAGGATGGTACAATACGCAGAATGCTTTGGCCAGAGTAATCTCTAACGAAGCCTGGCACTATGTATTAACAAAAAATATGGATGCTGCTAATCGGGCAAAAGCCGCACTTTTAAAGATCAGTAAATTGCCATCTTGGAACCACCCCTGGATGGAAGCCAACGGTAACCATACTTACTATCCTGGAGCTCCAGCAGCAATTGCAGCGGGTATAGGCTATGATATCTTGTATAATTTACTTACTGCTGATGAGCAAAAAACTATCCGTAATGGCATTATGGCAAATTCGATCAAACCATTTTATCGTGATATGGTTGAGCTGAATCGTATGCCATCAAGCAATTCAAATCACATTGGAGTGATACTTTCAGGAGTAGGTGTAGCTGCGATGGCCATTGCAAACGATGATCAGAATTTACCGGGATTGGAGCCTTATCTGTCGGGCATTCTTGCCAAGACCAAGCAGTTTATCGACCGTACCGTGTTGCCCGAAGGCAGCTATAATGAACCTTATACTTACCAGGAAATGGGTTTTCGGGAATTGGTTGAATTTTTATATTCATTAGAGCGAAATTTCGGAGTTGATTATACCTCCACCACCAATTTAAAAGAGTTTTATCAGTATCCAATCTATGTTACTCAGGCTAAGGATGGAGCCTACCAGGACTTAGGGGATGTTTCACATACCTACAATTTTACTCAACAGCCAATGCAATGGCTGGTTTATAAAATGAAAGATCCATTCATGTATAAATATGTAAAGCCTTCATGGGATTCAGGTAGGGCCAGGGGTGGAATTATTCCCTATTTATGGTATACAGAAGGGATCACACCGCTTGGCAGGGAAACACTTCCATTGTCAAAACATTTTGAAGGCAAAGGGCATATGGTTACCAGAACTTCATGGGAGGACTCCGGTACGGTGATGATCTTTAAGGCAGGACCAAATGGGAATCATTATCATGCGGATCAAGGGACTATACTGTTAACACATAACGGAGAAGAGCTGTTAAGTGATGCAGGTCATAGTAGTGATTATTATGCAAATCTGTATTTCCCGGGTTATTATACTCAGGCAATCGGTCATAATGTAATGCTGTTAGATATGAATGCTGAAAGCCAGGCAGTAGGTGATTTTGAAAATGGTATTGCTGCCCTCAGAACGCATCCTGAAATTACGCAATCTTTTGCCGGAAATAATGCGATGGCTGCTGTGGGTGATCTGACAAGTGTCTATAAAAATAAAGTTTCAAAATATACCCGGACTTTATTGAGTTCAAAGAATGGTCCTGTTTTTCTTTTTGATCAGATAAAAAGTCCGGAGGCACATGCTTACAACTGGATTTTTCATGCCGAGCATACGAATGGTAAAAGTTCAATTGCTTATTCAGATAATCGTATGACTATAAGTCGGCCGGCAGCCCGTTTAACAATGGATATTCTTACTCCTCAGGCATTAACAAGCCGAATCAGAAATTCAGACCGGGACGAGAGTTTTATTGCCATTTCCTCCGAAAAGCTGAAAGATGCAGATTTTCTGGCTGTTATGGTGCCTGAAAGTAAATCTTCGAACGCTGATTATTCATCCCGACTAAAACCAAAGCGCATTGATTCAAATGGATGGATTGGAGCCATGCTCAATGAAGGAAGTTCTGTTCATTATGGGTTTTTTAGATTAAATGAAGCTTCAGATTCTAGTATTGAAGGCTTTAAAACAGATGCTTCCAAATTCTCTGCACTTGTATCAGACAATAAGCTTAAGGAAGCCTATTTTGATGGAAAGACCTTTGAAGGATATGGTTCCGGATTGAAATTCAGTACTTCGGTTGCAGCTTCTTTGGAAGTGTCTTCTTTGGAAACTATTCTTGAACTGAAATCGGATAGCCCTGTTGAAATGATAATGGCCATTGGTTCAAAACCCAATTCTATCAGTCGTAATAGTATATTGTTGAAAAACTGGAAGTATGATCAGAAGTTAAACGTGTTGATTATCAACCTGCCTAAGGGTCAGTCCAAAATTTCGATAAATTAAGCTGAAGCATCGGGTGTTAAATTAAACACATATAACATAGAATTTTAAAACTATTTTTATTTTGAGATACCTACTTTTTCAAGCGATGCTTCAATCCTAATTTATTTAAGAAAATGAGGCATTTAGTCCTGTTATTTACAATTTTAATCGGTACTGGCTCGGGTTTAATTGCTCAAAAAAACACCTTAAACTGGGTACAAGAAACCCCTGAAGCAGCTTGGCAAGCCCGGGATTCTCAGGGTGAGTTTGTGTTTAAAGGCCATATGTGGATTCTTGGGGGATGGTTTACACCTCAATTACCTAATCCGCGGGATGTATGGAAGTCGCCTGATGGAAAGAACTGGACTCGTGTTACAGAAACCGCACCATGGCAGCATAGTGATCTTCCTGCAGCAATGGTATTTAAAAACCGAATGTGGATTATGGGAGGCCGTAAATTACCGGGCACTAATACCAGTAATCAGGTTTGGTCATCAAAGGATGGCGCTGACTGGGTGCTTGAAACTCCAAATGCAGGATGGAGCCCTAGATTGGCACCCGGCTTTGTAGTTTTTAAAGACCGTATGTGGATCATGGGCGGCACCAGTGATTTTTATAAGAATAATGATACCACGCTTTTCAACGATGTCTGGTCATCAGCCGACGGCAAAGAATGGAAGCTTGAACTGGCGAGCGCACCCTGGTCAAAAAGGACTCACGGGCAGGCACTTGTATTTGACGGAAAAATATGGATCATAGGCGGTGGAACGCGGGCTCCAAAAGCAAATTCATTGAATGATGTCTGGTGTTCTGAAGATGGGATAAACTGGACACAGGTCACTGCATCTGCTTCGTGGGATCCCAGGATATGGTTTTCTGCACTGGTTTATAGAGACAGGATGTGGGTATTGGGTGGCTGGGCAGATTCCGGCAATAAAGGCGACGTTTGGTATTCAAAAGATGGTAAAAACTGGACAGAACTAAAATCTGATGTTAAATGGAGTACCCGGCATGAACAATCTGCTATTGTATTTAAAGATAAGATGTGGATTGCTGGCGGCGCTGCAGAACCTAATTATTTACTGGATAGTGAGGTGTGGAGTTTGAAGGTGCCAAGAGGGTGGAATGGGGAGTAAGGGATGTAAAGAGAATTACGAATTATGAATAAAGAACCAGGAATGGAATTTAATTACTGAAAACTGATGTCTGAGGTTGGAGGTTGGAGGTTGGAGGTCTGATGTCTGATACCTCATACTTCGGACCTCATACTTCAGACCTCAATAAATATACAATTATGAAAAAAATATCATTCTTACTGTTATTTGCTATGGTCTTTATGCTGCCTGTAGCGTATTC
>CAMBFY010000227.1 GCA_945865415.1 Sphingobacterium thalpophilum | reverse complement strand
AAGAGATAGCGAAGATAAAATATATGGTCTTTGATAAAACAGGTACGCTCACTACAGGTAATTTTAAAATCAAAAAGATTGATACCATTAATTCCTCCATTCAGAAAGTTGAATCCATTATTTATGGCATTGAGGCTTATTCAAATCATCCAATTGCCCGTTCCTTGGTTTCAGAATTGGGTTCAAAAGCTCCTGAAAAAATAATTTTTACTCAAGTATCAGAAGAAAAAGGAGTTGGAATGACCGGATCAGATTCAGAGGGTAATACATATCAATTTGGATCATTACAGATCTTAAATTCTGAAAATGACCAGAAGGACTACAGCCTATTTCTAAAAATGAATGAAGATCTTATTGCAAGAATTTCAATAGAAGACGAAGTTAAACCAGATGCTACTAAAATCATCAAAACCTTAAAAAAAATGGGTATTCAGCCTATTTTACTCAGTGGTGATCTTAAAATAAAATGTGATAACTTGGCCGCTACTTTAGGAATTGAAGAAGTTTATGCCGAAACCAAACCAGATCAGAAGCTTGAAATTATCGAAAAAATTAAAAAAAGAGGTAAAACAGCAATGGTAGGTGATGGAATAAACGATGCTCCTGCCCTAACTACTTCGGATGTAGGAATTTCAATGAGCAATGCAAGTCAGATTGCGATTCAGTCTGCCGAGGTAGTCTTATTGAAAAATGATCTAAACTTAATTGATAACATGCTCAGAATCGGTAATCATACCCTCCTGACAATAAAGCAAAACCTGTTTTGGGCTTTTTTCTACAATGTTGTGGCTATACCCATTGCGGCATTTGGTTTTCTCAATCCAATGGTAGGTGCGCTAACAATGGCATTTTCTGATATAATTGTGATCGGCAATTCAATTCGGTTAAAAACTAAAACATTATAATTGCGCATTAAAAGCTTTTTTAATGATTAATATCTATACTGATGGTGCATCAAGTGGTAATCCGGGTCCTGGTGGATTTGGAGTAATACTACATTCAGGTAAGCATTACAAAGAAATTTCGGAGGGTTATCGAAAAACAACCAATAATCGCATGGAGTTATTGGCTGTAATCACCGGACTGGAAAGTATAAAGAATCCCGGACAAGTGATCATGATCTATTCAGATTCTAAATATATTATCGACGCGGTGGAGAAAAAATGGCTATTTAACTGGGTCAGAACTAATTTTAAGGATAAGAAAAACAAAGATCTTTGGTTGAGATTTTTAGAGGTCTATAAAAAACATGAAATTCAATTTACCTGGGTAAAAGGGCATAATGGTCACCCTGAAAATGAGCGATGTGATGAACTGGCAGTTCAGGCTTCTAAACAAATGAACCTCCTTATTGATATTTATTTTGAAAAAGAGGAATTGAAATTGAACCTTTAATCTACACCACCAATTATCCCCAATTTTTCCATCCTTGCTTCAGCTTTTTCATCAGGTGTTTTTGATGAATATGTTTGCATTAACTCCTCTATTCTAAGTACCATGTTTTTTGATCCAATGAAAATAGCAGAACGTTGATGAAGTGTTGTAACGGTTTTATCAAGTATTCTGTTAAATCCATCTGTTGCCCTACCTCCTGCTTGTTCGATAATAAATGCCATGGGATTACATTCATAAACCAGACGCAGCTTACCATTTGGCGCACTTGAAGTAGTTGGATAAATAAATATCCCGCCTTTAATCATATTTCTATGAACATCTGCCACCATTGAACCAATATAACGAGAGGTATATGGGCGTAAAGTTTGTTCATCCTCAACCTGACAATACTTTAAATACTTCTTTACTCCTTCAGGAAAATGAATGTAGTTTCCTTCATTAATTGAATAAATTACACCATTTTCAGGAATTTTCATCTCTGGATGTGAAAGGCAAAACTCACCGATTGAAGGGTCGAGGGTAAATCCATTTACTCCTTTGCCAGTTGTATATACCAACATAGTTGAGGATCCATAAATGATATAGCCTGCAGCTACCTGCTCGGTACCTTTCTGAAGTACATCTTTTAGTGTAGCTTTCCCATCAGTCGAAAATCTTCTATAAATAGAAAAAATTGTTCCTACCGCTACATTTACATCAATATTGTATGATCCATCCAGAGGATCCATAGCGACTATATATTTTGCATTTTTTGAAACTTCGCCGTCAATTTGAATAATCTTGTCATTCTCTTCTGAAGCCACAATGCAACATTCTCCTCCACTTTTAAGTGCGGCTATAAATTGCTCATTTGCAAAAACATCTAATTTTTTTTGTGATTCTCCCTGTATATTTACCGTACCAGCATCTCCTAGAATATCCATTAGTCCAGCCTTATTAACTTCACGATTAACAATTTTTGCAGCGATTCCAATATCTCTTAACAATCGTGATAATTCCCCTTTTGAATATGGGAAATCGCTTTGCTTTTCTATTATAAATTGTCCTAATGTTAAAATTCCTTTCATATACTTAGTGTACGATTTAAGCTATTTTTTTAATAATTCTATAACATCTAAGTTATGAATTTTTTCCAGTGAAATGGAAAATCGAAGCAATGTGCGAACTTTTTGCCAACCTTGCTTTCCTGCGGCACCAGGATTTAAGTGTAAACAACTAATTTTTTTATCGAAAATAACCTTAAGAATATGCGAATGACCACTGATGAAAAGCCCGGGCGGATTACGGTATATTTCTTCCCTGATTCCAGGGGAATACTTTCCGGGATAACCTCCAATATGAGTCATCCAAACATTTAATTCTTCACAATTAAATCTTAAATGTTCAGGATATTGGGATCTTATGTCATTTCCGTCAATATTTCCATAAACTCCTCTCAGAGGTTTAAATGCTCTTAACTTCTCAGCAAGGTCTAGCGTACCGAAATCGCCTGCGTGCCAGATCTCATCGCAATTTTCAAAATGTTTAAAAACAGAATCATCCAAAAATCCATGCGTATCTGAAATTAGTCCGATTTTTTTCATAAAAAATTGCATCAAAAAATTGTAAGGTAATCCTTTAGTAAATTACGATAAACTTCAGAATAAATACCTTTGCCTTCATAAATAACGAGTTTATCTTGAATTAAAACAGAATTTTCAAAACCTAACGTAATAATTTTACGATGTGGTTTTGAGTCTGTAAATGAGTAAATCAATAGCTCCTTTTGAACTTTTAGAACTCCAAGTCGTCTAAGTATTTTTTCAAGGTGTGCAGCTGTTTCCAGAGGAAGTATAAGACAAAGATGACCTGTTTGATTTAAATGATTCACTGATTCTGTTATTAAGACATCGAAAAATGATAGATCAGTATGTCGGGCAATACCTTTTTTGGGATTTATGGAACTTAATGAATTAATGAAAAATGGAGGATTAGATATAATAAGATCATATTTTTGGTCTTCGTTTTCAAGATAATCCTTGATTGAGTCAGGAATTATTTTAATCCTATCAGAGAAGGGAGAATCAGAAAAATTTTTCAGCGCAGTGACAGCAGCATTTTTATCTATTTCAACAGCATCAATGAATGCTACACTATATTTTTGAGCCAGCATTAATGCAATCAATCCGGTACCTGTACCCACATCAAGAATACTGGCAGGATTCTCAAAATCTGCAAGTGCGGCAACTAGTACTCCATCAGTATTCACCTTCATTGCACAATTCGCCTGATCGATACTAAACTGCTTAAAATGAAAAATAGAAGACATTAGCTCTCGTACAATTCTATAGGTAAACCATCCGGATCAGAGAAAAATGCAAAATTCTTACCAGTTAATTCATCCAGTCTTATTGACTCAGTAACAATATTCAATCTATTTAACTCCGCTAAGGCCTTATACAAATCATCAACTTCAAATGAAAGATGTCGTAATCCACTAGCTTCTGGATCAGTTATCCGCTTCGGCGGATCAGGAAAAGAGAATAATTCGATCTGATACTTACCATTAACTAAAAGATCCAGTTTGTAAGAACTTCGATTTGCTCTGTAAGTTTCTTTTACAATTTTTAAGCCCAGCACTTCAGTGTAAAAATATTTTGATGCGTGATAATCTGAACATATTATCGCCACATGGTGTATGGATTTTAAATTAAGCATATTGTTTCGCCGTGGTTAAGATAAATTTAGGTAAGTGAAAAGTCTATAAACTGGAATTCAGGAAACCCGGAGCTACAAAATTAGAAAAAGGTTCGCTTTATATCTAATATTCTTGACTAGAGAATATGTCAAGTCATATACTTATCATCCAATTTCAAACCATAAAAGGTTTTTCCTTTTCAAGTATAAAATCATAAATTCTAAATAATTTGAAGTTTAAGAGGAAATTTTTGATCAATAATTTTGGTTTTGGAGCTTATTTCAAAATTTTTATTAGATTTTTTTATGTTTTTACGTATCAAAACATTTATTTTTAACAAAATTTAATCAAAACTTAGCAAAACGATGTCATCTTTAAGATTCCAAGCATTAAATGCTGTACTTTCCAGGACTATTCCTGAAGCCAAATCTCCTGCAACCAAACTTTCTGATCTATATGGTGTAAATGTATTCGACCAGAAAAAAATGAAGGATACTTTATCAAAGGAAGCTTATAACGGTATTATTGATTCTGTGAATTCGGGAACCCCGATTGACAGAAGTATTTCAGAGCAAGTAGCTTCAGCTATGAAATCATGGGCCATGTCA
>CAMBFY010000226.1 GCA_945865415.1 Sphingobacterium thalpophilum | reverse complement strand
CAGCTATTGAAATACCCTCCTTTACCCCTATTACATCAAAGTTACTATCCCGTAGGGGTGAAACAGAGAAAAATGCTCGTGGAGCAATAGTTGTTATAATATCATCAAAATTGAAGGGAATCAGTTTCGCATCAAGCTTATATTTTGTGCGTATCAGCGGCATATACCGTGTTTGAGCCCAGGGACCAAGTCTGCCACCATATTTTTTAGATGCTTCATCACCTATATTATAAAATTCAAACTGGGTCCATCCGCTGCTTGAAACAGCAACCTTTAAACGGGTATCAAATGCGGCAACAAACATTGCGTTATGTCCCCCAAGTGAGTGACCAAGCACACCAATATTTTCAGGATCAACATCAGTTCTGCTCTGAAGCAGATCAACACAACGCATATGATTATATATAGCCTGCATAGTAGCTGATTCATATCTGTCGGTATCAAAATTATGATCTTTCATATCACCAAAACTAGGGTAATCAGGGGCAATAACAACATAGCCACGTTCTGCCAGTTCACGGGCATGTGCCCGATTTGGTAGAGGACCCTGACCATCTACAACACCTTTTCCGAGTACACTTGTTCCATGTAAAACAAGCATAGCCGGGATTTTTTGGATACTGCCTCTTTGTTTTGGCACATAAAGGTAAACGGGTAATCGTTCATTTTCTGCGACCGTAAAACTGAGCGTATATCTGGTAAATCTATCCTCCATTGCACTGTCAGTGATCTCAATATCAAAGGCAGGTAAATTTGAACGATCAGGAAGCTTGCCCATCGCTTTTTCCATAGCTTGCAAGATCTGCTGTCTTTTCTTTTCATGAGAAGAACTTTTAACTGGAAGATCCCTTACTTCATTTAAATGATTTAATTCTTGCCAAATCTGAGCTGGCAAAAAATTAAAAATTAAAAACAGGATTAAAAGAAATTTTGAGATCAAAGTCATATCTTCTGATTTGAAGTTTTCGGGATGTATTATAAAAATAAAAGGATTAACCCGCATTTGCAGATTAATCCTTTTATCTGATTTAACTCAAATTAAGGAGTTATTGTTATTGTAATCTCCTTGGTAACAACTTTTTGCTGATCTATATTACCGTTAGAGGCCACAAAGGTAGCTTTATAAGTACCTGGCTTTGAATAGGTATAACGATACTCTGACAAAACAGGATTAGTAAGTCCTTTGATTGCAGTTGACCAGTCCGGACCTAAATCAACTTTATCAATACTGATTGCCCTACTTACTGCCCAATGCTCATTTTCCGGATCATTGTTCGGACTTGCCGGATCAAACGGTACAAATGGTTTAAAAACAGCAGTTGGCTGATAAGCAGGATCTTGTGGATTATAGATCGGGTTTTTAGGATCAAAGATCGGATTTGCCGGATTAAATTGCGGCAAACTTGCATTCAAATAAGTATTGCCTTGCAGGGTTAACCGCGTAGCGGTAACCGAAGACAAAGCAGGAGCTTTGTCTTTCAGGTCGTCCACAATTCTGAATCCTGTGCCAGCCTGATCTGCAATAGTAAGTGTCAGTGAATTATCCAGCAATTTTTTACTGTTTAAAGTGAAAGTCTGAATGAACCACTGACGGGCGACACCATTGGTAGCCTGCTTTTTTGTATTATATCGGAATGCAAAATAGATTGGCTTACCTGCTACAATAAGATCAGAAACATCAACTGTTCCAGAGGCAAGAAAGGCTGTACCTGTACCAAGCTTAAACTTGTTGGTTATATCGACCCAGGTCGCAGCTTTTAATTTAGCGACACTACCATAATCACCATTAAAATTTGTTGAAGCAAGAAGCGAGACTTGATTTGCCTGAGTTCCTAATTGCACACTGCTGGAAAAGGCAAGTGTTGCACCAGCTCCGGCAACATCAGCTACTCTTCCGGTTCTTGATGCATAATCCTTTTTCAATTCTCCAGAATAGAAGGCGATAGATTGCGCTTCACCACCAGTAATCATAAATTTAACAACCTCGCCTGCTTTATAGGTAGTTTTTTCGGCTACTACATCAAAGGCAGGTGCCTCTGCCTCAATTGCAGGCTTTTCGCAGGACGCCATTATAAGCGCCGCAGCGAGGATACTATATATTTTTAGTTTCATAATTTCTATTTTATATTGAATTATTCCCAACCAGGATTTTGAGTCATTTTTAAGTTTGAAGACATCTCATTGATTGGAATTGGCATCAAAAGATCACGTGTGCTAACGTTAGAGTAATATTTCACAAAATACTGCCCCGGACTTTGCTGCTGTAATTTATTACCCATATCCTGATGAACTTTCAGAAATATACCCCAACGCAGAAGATCAGCTTTTCTTGTATTTTCAAAGTTGAATTCTCTCATTCTTTCATCCTGAATTGCAGCAAGGAATGCTTCTTTTGAAGCAGGATTCAGATTGCCATCAATTGCTCTGCTGATTGTTGCGGTTGCTGTTGCACCTGAACCATTACCACCACTGATGGTAATTGTCGGAACAGATGTGTATTTACCTTCGTTAAAAAAAGTAACTGCCATCGGGTCGCGGTCAAGGGTAATCGCTGTAACTCTACCTCCTGAAATAGTTGCGGTTGCTGTTGCACCGCCACTTCCACTGAATGTAATAGTTGGAGCGGTGGTATAACCTGAACCACCATTTGTTACTGCAATTGTTTTGATACCAGTTGACCAGGCTCTTCTTCTAACTTTATTGAATTGCTCAATCGCATCAGCAGTTGGGCCTTTCAATTCATTCTCAGCTTCTGCATACATTAACAGAATATCAGAATATCTTAATAATGACATATTGATTGGGGTGGTAGTCGGACTCTTAGGCAATAATGTTTCATATTCCCTTCTCCATTTTCCCGGCTTTAAATTATTCTTTGCATTCTCATCAACAGGCAATAAGCTCATGGTTTTAGCACCTGTTGCTGTATAGGTAAAGTGAGCAATGCTAAACCATTTACGGTTATCCCACGGCTCAAATTTATTATAGAATTCAGAAGTAATATTCATGTACGCATCTGCTCTTCCTGTGGATGATGCCACTCCAGCAGCAGGACCGTTGATCCAACCAATATTTCCGGTTTCAACATACTGGTCGGTACGGTTACCATAAAATTCAACTTCCCAGATGCTTTCTTTGATGTCATATTTATCACCGGCGAGTTTCATGAAAATGTCAGGATAACTTGGATTTAGTGAATGACCAGCTTCAGCATCATCAATTACCATTTTTGCCCATTTACTAGCTTCAGCATAGCGGGTTTTATCCTTTACAGGCTCACCTGCCATGTGCAGGTTAACTCTTGCCAAAAGTCCACGAACAGCTGACTTGTTAACAGCACCGCCAAAACCCAGGGTTCTGATGCTCGGAACAAGTTTCTCGGCAGCTTCCATATCTTTAAGGATTTGTACATAAACATCCTTAGCCGATGCTCTTGCTATATCAACATCAATAACAGATGAAGTTGGTTCAAGTTTCAAAGGAACACCACCAAAATATTGCACCAATGTAAAGTAATAGTATCCTCTTAAGAATAAGCACTCCCCTCTGATTGCATCACGTTTTGATTGTGCAATTGCTGTATTCTTATCCACATTTTTGATCAAAACATTAGCCTTATTAATACCTGACCAAAGGTTATTCCATAATCCTGCATTATATTGATCTGCAGAAGAATAGAAATAATTCCATGGTCCTGTAGTCAAGGTTGCTCTGTTCATATAACCTTCGTCCGCGGTCCATGCTAGTAAATAACTTGCATAAGTCCCGTGTAAACCACCTGCACCGAGGTTATCATAAACACCTGCACGGGCAAATTGCAATTGAGCTTCAGTCTGATAATAATTAGCCGGATTCAGAAAATCCGTTGGAGTTGTCTCCAGATATTTCTTACATGAGCCTAAACTCATTAAGAATAATGTTGCGAGTATATAATATTTAATTTTCATTTTCTTTCAATTAATTTCGTTAAAATCCTGCTTTAATACCAAAGGCAATTGTCGGTGATCTTGGGTAGGATGAATAATCAAAACCCGGTGTTAAGGTATTATTACGGGTAGAAACTTCTGGATCCATTCCTGAATAATTTGTCCATGTAACAAGGTTCTGTGCAGATACATTGACACTTAAATTACTCATATAAGCAGTTTTAATTAATTTTGCCGGTAAATTATAATTTAATGAAACCGTTTTCATACGAAGGAAAGAACCATCCTCTACAACTCTGGAAGAGTGGAAACCAATTGGGCCTTGCCCGCGGGTGCGGTAGTTTTCATTTGTAGGATTTGTTGGAGACCAGCGGTTTGCATAGCTTGCAAACTGATTGATATTCGCCCAACCGTTACTGTTACCTTCCATAATCAGCCTGTTGGCATTATAGATATCATTACCATAAGACCATTGGAAGAACACATTCAGATTGAATGCCTTGTAAGTAAAATTATTTGAGAAACCCCCAGTATGAATTGGCTGACCTCTTCCTATGAACGTTAAATCAGCGTCATTCATGATACCATCCCCGTTCATATCCCTGTATTTAATATCACCCGGCAGAATTGTGCTACGTACAGCCCCATTGGTTGGAACATTAGGCTTCAGAATGTATACACCCGGAGAAGGATTATCAAAATCTTCATACTGATAATTCCCTTCCCAAATAAAGCCAATCATCATACCAGCTGGTTTTCCAACTTCAGCAACATACAATGGTTTATTAAACTG
>CAMBFY010000225.1 GCA_945865415.1 Sphingobacterium thalpophilum | reverse complement strand
TCGATCTGTCTGTGGAGTTTCCATCGATTACCCTCTGGTCGGTGTTCTAACCGAACCAGGCACGATCATATTCCATGAGTTTGGATAATACCAACCTCATGGAATAATCTACAAATTTTAGTCTAATTTTTTTTAGCCTTTTCAGCTTCAGTTCTCTTATCCGGCTGGTAAATAGCTCCAGTTGCAAAATCCACTATTGTTCCAGGCCAGAATAATATTATATCTGCAATTAATGCACCAGCACGAACCTTACGTGAAGGTTCACCAGCCGATGGCTTGCTTCTTTGATGTTCAGTAACCTTACCTCCAAGAATGGTAGCGCAGGAATTTAAGGTTAAAGCAAAAACTAGTATTAATAGTTTTAACATGAGTTTTTTCATAACAATTTGATTTATTTTTTCAATTTACTTAAAATAAAGATTATTTACAAGTCCTCCCTAAGGTTGACCGTATTTTTCACACTTAAACGTGAAGAAATCCCTGAGGCAATGACTGAAACGATCAAAACGGTAGCAAATACCAGGAAAAAGTCGGTTAACTTGATTCCTACCGGATAATGATCAATGATCATGTTCGCACCCGACATGGAGATGAACCCGAATTTCTGTTGCAAAAGAATGAAAACCAGTCCGACGACCATACCAACAATACACCCCACCATCGATATCATCATACCTTCAATAAAGAATATTCCTCTTATTAATTGCCTGTTTGCTCCAAGGCTACTCAGGATTGCAATGTCCTTACGTTTATCAATCACCAGCATGGTTAAGGAGCCGATGATATTGAATATCGCTATGATTAGTACGAAAGTCAGAATCAAAAAAATAGCCCATTTTTCTGAGTTCAGGATTTTATAAAGCAGTTCATTCTGCTGACTACGATCCTTGATTATAAAATTCTTTCCAAGAATGCCTTTAATTTCTTCATGAAATTCCTCCACATTGGTACCAGGAAACGTATTAATCTCAATAAAAGAGA
Organism: Sphingobacterium thalpophilum; assembly: GCA_945865415.1. Classification (GTDB taxonomy): domain Bacteria; phylum Bacteroidota; class Bacteroidia; order Sphingobacteriales; family Sphingobacteriaceae; genus Daejeonella; species Daejeonella thalpophilum_A. The sequence goes on along the minus strand of CAMBFY010000225.1, from coordinate 3,811 downwards.
TCAATTTTTCTTCATTAAGCAAAGAACGTGCAAACTGAATGGGTACGATAACCATATTATCGAATTCCTGCTGCACTCTGAAAACCCCGGATGGATAAATAGAACGAATATTAAATTCATCGGCAGGGTTGACAGAATTTGACGCACCCTTTTTAGGGGAATAAATTTCAAGTGTTTGAAACTCATTATTGAGATTTACCGACAAGGAATTTTGAAGACCGGAACCGATTACAGCCATGTCTCTACCAAGATACTTAAGTGTAAAACTACCGCTTGATATAACCGAATCAAGTCCCGTTCTGTTTTTCATAAAACCTTCGCTAACTCCCTTTATCAGAGCAATCGACTGGCTGTCACCATACCTGACTAAGGCCTTTTCTTCTAAAACTTCTGTATAGTTAAGAATGCGTTTATCATTTTTAAGGTTTATAAAACGACTGTCCGATGGATCGAATGTTTTCCCTTCTAAAGGCTCAATTCTTAGTTCCGGACTAAAGGTATTGTACATGGAAAGCACAATGTTTTCAAAGCCATTGAAAACCGAAAGGATAATAATTAGTGCTGCACTTCCCACAAATACCCCGAGCATTGAGATTCCTGAAATGAAGTTTATTGCGTTGACGGATTTCTTCGAGAATAAATATCTTTTGGCGATATAGTAAGATGTGTTCACCCTTTTATTCTTGAGGTCAGCTTAAAAAAGGATTGAATTGTTTTTCAAAACCTATACTTGTCGCTGATCCATGCCCTGGATAAACCCTGGTTTCATCAGGAAGACTAAATAACTTTTCGCGTATGGTACTGATCAACAAATCGTAGTTCCCCCCAGGCAGATCTGTGCGACCAATACTACGGTAGAATAAAACATCGCCACCAATTAGAAAATTCTCTTCCTCATTATAAAAACAGAGGTGAGCAGGTGAATGACCGGGTGAAAAGATCAGTTCAAGCTGAGTATCTCCAAATTTTACTGTTCCACTTTCAGACAGATAAACCTGAGGTAAAGGCGAAACTTCATATCGGATTCCCATTTGTGGAGCATAAGAAACAATAGAATTTAGGACTATTTCCTCCCCTTTGTTAAATTGAGGAAATAATCCATAAGTATCATAAATAAACTTATTCCCAAGTACATGGTCAATATGGCAATGGGTATTGAGCAATAAAACCGGTTTCAGATTATTATCAGCGATATACTTCAGAAATGCATTTTGCTCTTCCCCGGTATACATACCCGGATCGATGATCACACATTCCAATGTGTCATCATGGAGGATGTACGTATTTTCCTGGTAAGGGTTAAAAGCGAAGGATTTAATCTGAATCATAATTGTAAAAGTATCAAATTACTGCTGTTTTATGCTGAAAGGCCGAATTAAGAGTTAATTAAGTGCCGGATTCTGACGACTCAATCTATAAATCATCAATGCTGCCCGCTGGATTAGCAATGGAAACTCCTTCAGATTGATTAATTCACCTGGTTTATGAGCTCCGCTACCGGAAGCTCCCATACCATCAAGGCTGTCCACATATTTTGCAACATCAGAAATATCACCGGCTCCGCGCGCTCCGGGATCCCCTGGGTTTGTAGCGCCAATACCCATATCCTGGGTAATTCGATCCAGATACTTGACTAAATTATAGTTTCCTTCCGTCGGTTCCATTGCAGGCAATCCATTAGTAAATGAAATGTTGGCAGAAGTTCCATTTAAGTTCTGAGAAACAATAGATTTCATCTTTACTCTGGCCCTGTCCCGCTGAGCTTCGGAAATAAAACGCAGATCTCCTGCTACGAATGTTGCCGGCGAAATAATATTTGTTTTGCCGATGGCCTCCATTTTTGCATGGGCAGGATCAAGGCGTATCTCTGAACCACCGCTGATTAATCCAGGATTAAACGTAAGGTATTTCTCATCCTTTAGCTGGATTCTAAATTCATTGATAATCCGTGCAGCCTCATAAATGGCTCCATAGCCTGCACTTTCACTAAAAATTCCAGCTGAATGACCTGTTTTGGCGGTAACATTAAGTGTCCAGCCACCTATTCCTCTTCTGGCTACAGCAACAGTATGTAAACCCTGCGCTCCCTCAAAGCCCAAAGCTATATCAGTTGATTTTGCACGCTCTATAAAATCCTTTCTTGCTACCTCATGTGGCGAACCAGAGCTTTCCTCATCGCCCGTGAAATAAGCAATTATATGAGTGTTGTCTAACAAACCGAGTTCATTTAATGCCTTCAAAGCAGATATCATAACCACGTTGCCACCTTTCATATCATTTACTCCCTGTCCGGTTGCGGTCGAATCGTTCAATTTTTGGTATGGACTAAATTCCATATCCAACTCAAAAACTGTATCAAGATGGCCGATTAGAAACAATCGCTTACCCTGTGTTCCCTTTCTGCTGGCAACAAGATGACCAGCCCGACGCAGGGAATCTGGCAATTCAACCCATTCTGTGGTAAAACCGAGCTTATCAAGCTCTCTGCGGTAAACTGCACCAACTTTTCTTACGCCATCTACATTTAGAGTTCCGCTGTTGATATTAACAGATTCAATCAAGAGTTCTTCCGAACCAGCATAATTTGCTTTAATGTATTCAATTATTTTCTTCTCATCAGAGCTCAGCTGCGCTGTGGCACTTTGGACCGTGATCAGTAAGAGGAATAGATAAAATACTTTCATAAATTTTCATTTAGGAGGTAAAAACCAGATAGCTAAGATAATTGTTGGATTGAATCTTTCACAATGTTTGTTAGGATAGTAAGCATTTACTCATTTTTAGGTAATTCCTTATTAGATTGAATTGTTAGACTCAGGAAAATTTAATGTAAACTTGAGATAAAACCAGTCTGGAATAGTCTGAACGGAATAATTTTTCTATTTTGAAAACCAGGGTCTGTCTTTCTTCGGTCTTGCCTTCCCGTGTTCTGCCATAGTTTTTGCATCATATTTAAAAAATATCACAAAATTTACAGCTGCAAAAATCTACAGCTGCCACCCGGGTTTAATTTCAAATGGCAGATGTCCTTTTGCCGGGCTGCCCGTTCCCATGAAATGCAGCCCCGGCTAAAATAAACCTTGCCGGAGGAGGTATCTTCCAGCTATTCGTAATTTGAGCTACAATGTGATTTATTGCCGAAAATACTCCAGAGGAAAAGACTGAGATAAGCTATAACACGCTGGTATTGCTTTCCAAAATCCAACTATTTTTGCTCTAAAGCCTGATTTGACAAACTATAAAGTTTTATATTATCCTTATTTAACTCGAAAAGCCAAATTAAAAAGAGACACGTAACAAGCAAAAAAAATGGATTTCATTTGTAATCCAAAAAATGGATTTATTTACATGAATACAAAAACTATCAATTTTTCCATTTAAAGGTTTTAATCATCTGGTCTATGTCCTTTTTGAGGAATTCCATTACCGGCTGTATTGAATCTAGCCTTGGTTGTTCATTGAAATAAAGGGCTCCCCGAAGATAGTTTTTTGTGCTGTCTGTCAGAAAAAACTGGACAGATGATGCGGTATTCCCGTCAATGGAATAATAAATTCCGTGAACATTTTCTTTAGGATTAGAGATAATACCCTCATCAATAGCGGTCGCCTTTACAGTATGCTTAAACGCAAAAGTCCTGGCATCTTCAGTCAGTTGATTGAATTCGGCTATAGATGCAATCGGCTGATAACTTAAATGAATTCGTCCATTAAAATCGGGGTAATTTATATTTAACCAGCATGGTTTTGAATTCCTGCTACTATCCGGTTGAACTTTTGCATAATCAGGGAATTCAAAGGAATATGGGCAATC
>CAMBFY010000224.1 GCA_945865415.1 Sphingobacterium thalpophilum | reverse complement strand
GATAGTGCGTAGTTATCCATTGGAAATTATTGAGATTCTGTAGATGAGGTTTTATGAATTCCAGCTTGGATTAAAATCAAAATGGTCAGGATGCAATGGTTTTGGTGGCCCGTTTAACTACTAGTTTTTCAACAGTCGATCTTATTCCTACACTATCAAACCCACATTCTGCCCAAAGTTCAGGCTGTTCACCATGTTCAATAATTTTATCAGGTATTCCAAGTCTGACCATCGTTGAGGAATAGTTATTATCAGCCATAAATTCGAGTACAGCACTTCCCATTCCCCCCTGTATGCAGCCATCCTCTACCGTAATTACAGTTTTAAACTTTGTAAATACGTGATGCAGAACGGTACTGTCCAGAGGTTTTACAAATCGCATGTCATAATGAGCAGGGTATATTCCCTCTGAGTTCAATTCGAGACATGCTTTAACAACCTCATTCCCAATATGCCCAATACTCAGGATAGCTACATCTTCACCATCGCAAATCAGTTTTGCTTTTCCAATTTCTAAGGCTTTTAACGGCCGTCTCCATTCCGGCATGACTCCATTTCCTCTTGGGTAACGGATACTGAAAGGTCCCATATTTTCCTGCTGTGCAGTATACATCAGGTTTCTTAGTTCCTCTTCATTCATCGGTGCAGAAACGATCATATTTGGTATACAGCGCATGTAAGCAAGATCGTAAGCACCGTGATGTGTTGGGCCATCTGCGCCGGCAAAACCTGCCCGATCGAGGCAGAAAACTACATTTAGCTTTTGAAGAGCTACATCATGTATAACCTGATCATAGGCTCTTTGCATGAATGTTGAATAGATATTACAGAATGGAACCATGCCTCTGGTTGCCAGTCCTGCAGAGAAAGTTACTGCATGCTGTTCAGCGATACCAACATCAAATGCCCTATCTGGCATGGCTTTCATCATGATATTCATAGATGAACCCGAAGGCATGGCTGGGGTAATACCCATTATCTTCGAGTTCAATTCTGCCAGTTCAACCAAAGTATGCCCAAAGACTTCCTGATATTTTGGTGCGCTTGGTTTTTCACTTTTGGATTTTTGAATTTCTCCTGTAATCTTATCGAACAAGCCTGGAGAATGCCATTTGGTCTGATCTTTTTCTGCAAGAGAATATCCTTTACCTTTGATAGTTACACAATGCAGCAACTTGGGGCCTGAAATATGTTTAAGGTCTTCAAGTACCTTTGCAAGGTGTTTAACGTCATGTCCATCAATTGGTCCGAAATATCTAAACTTGAGTGCTTCAAAGAAATTGCTCTTCTTTAATAATCCACCTTTTATAGTTTTCTCAATCTTCTTAACAATCTCATGAGCATTTGGGCCAAGTTCTGAGATTTTTGACAGAACATTGGAAATGTCATCCCGGAAACGGTTGTATGACTTTGATGTAGTTATATCAGTCAGGTATTCTTTTAAAGCACCTACATTTGGGTCGATCGACATGCAGTTATCATTCAGAATAACAAGGATATTTGAATTTTCTATACCACCATGATTCAGTGCTTCAAATGCCAATCCTCCTGTCATAGCCCCATCGCCAATAACAGCAACGTGCTGTCTGTCAGTTTCACCCTTATAATTCGAAGCAACGGCCATACCCAGGGCTGCAGAAATTGAGGTTGATGAATGACCTACTCCAAAAGTATCATACTCACTTTCAGATCTTTTTGGAAAACCACTTAGGCCATTGTAGGTTCGGTTTGTATGAAAATCTGTCCTACGTCCGGTCAGTATTTTGTGACCATATGCCTGATGACCAACGTCCCAGACTAGCTGATCATATGGTGTGTTCAGTACATAATGTAATGCTACTGTTAATTCAACAACACCTAAGCTGGATCCAAAATGTCCGCCATTTACTGAAACGGTGTCTACAATAAACTGTCTTAATTCGGAGCAGATACGTTCAAGATCTTCTTCTTTAAATTTTTTTAAATCCGAAGGGTAATTGATCTGTTCCAGAAATTCGCCCGCCTTAACTTCCATTTAGGGTTTATAATTTTAGTGCCTGCAAAAATAATGTATTTGTTAAACATTTTTATTTTTTTTAGTGATACATAATTATTTCACTCTGCATACATTTGAAACTAATTATGAGTGTTATCGAAGCTTTCGAGATCAAACTTCCCCAATTTGAAGGTCCCTTTGATCTGCTTTTGTTTTTTATTGAGCGGGATGAACTTGATATACAGGATGTTCCAATTGCTAAAATCACAGATGATTTTCTCGACTATCTGCATCATTTGACTGCACTTAACATTGAAATAGCCAGCGAATTTATTTATGTAGCAGCTACTTTAATGCGAATAAAGGCAAAAATGCTTTTACCACGGCCAGATATTGATGAAGATGGTAATGAAATAGATCTTAAACGTGACCTGATTCAGAAGCTTATTGAATATAAGAGGTTTAAACAGATTGCAGATCAATTCAGATTGCTTGAAGACAAACGTTTTATGCATGAACGCCGTGGTAATATAGCTACTGACCTGATTCAGATGTCGTTGACTGCCGATCTGGGTGAGGAATTAGAATCTTTAGGCTTGTATAAACTGATGATTACCTTTAATAAAGTTCTTGAGCGAAGTTTGCAGCGAGATAACAAACAGGATCATATTGTTGAACAATATCCTTATGATATAGAGTCACAGAAAAAAGTTATAGATAAGCTTCTTTCTATAAATAAGCGTCTTGACTTCAGGGATATTGTCACAAATTCCGAAAATAAAGTTCATTTTGTGTACAATTTTCTTGCTTTGCTGGAAATGATACAACAGGATCTTATTTCAATTCAAGCAGGAATAGGATTCAATAATTTTTGGATTGAAGCTAAAATAGGCTCAATCAATTCTTAATTTGTATTTTTGTTTCACAATAGTTATAATTCATTTTAAAAATAAACACCATTATACATTCATGAAGAGAGATAAACTTATTTTCAGCCTGATTGATGAGGAACAAGAGCGTCAGGAAAACGGTTTAGAGTTAATAGCATCCGAGAATTTCGTAAGTAAGCAGGTTATGGAAGCTGCGGGTTCCGTACTTACCAACAAATATGCTGAAGGTTTACCAGGCAAAAGGTATTATGGTGGATGTGAAGTAGTTGATGAGGTTGAAAATATTGCAATTGAACGGGCTAAGGAACTATTTAATGCAAGCTGGGCTAATGTTCAGCCGCATTCGGGTGCACAGGCAAATGCTGCAGTGCTTCTTGGTCTGCTTAACGGAGGGGATAAAATTTTAGGCTTTGATCTTTCACATGGGGGTCACCTGACTCATGGTTCACCAGTCAATTTTTCAGGTAAATTGTATAAGCCACATTTTTATGGGGTAGATCGTGAAACCGGTCTGATAGACTATAAGAAGCTGGAAGAAGTTGCATTAAAAGAAAAGCCAAAACTTATTATTTGTGGTGCTTCTGCCTATTCCCGTGATTGGGATTATAAATTTATCAGATCTGTAGCCGATCAGATTGGAGCATTGGTTTTGGCAGATATTTCACATCCATCCGGACTTATTGCCCGGGGCTTGTTGAATGATCCACTTCCACATTGCCATGTTGTAACTACAACCACACATAAAACACTAAGAGGTCCTAGAGGTGGAATGATCATGATGGGGCAGGATTTTGAAAACCCGATGGGACTAAAAACTCCAAAAGGCGAATTAAGGATGATGTCTTCGGTATTAGATATGGCTGTATTCCCCGGCACTCAGGGTGGCCCATTGGAACACATCATTGCTGCGAAAGCAATTGCTTTTGGAGAGGCTTTGAGTGAGAACTATATGAAGTATATCATTCAGGTAAAGAAAAATGCCGAAGCAATGGCAGCTGCTCTTGTCAATCGGGGTTACCAGCTAATCTCGGGTGGGACAGACAATCACATGATGCTGATTGATCTCAGAAATAAGAACATTACCGGCAGAGATGCTGAAAATGCACTCGGAGAAGCCGCAATCACTGTCAATAAAAACATGGTTCCTTTTGATGATAAATCTCCATTTGTAACCTCAGGAATTCGCGTTGGTACGGCAGCTGTCAGTACCAGAGGATTAAAGGAAAAGCATATGGAGAGAATTGTCGAACTTATCGATGAAGTAATCTCAAAGCCAGCCAGCGAAACCAATGCAAAAAAAGTTCGTAAGAAAGTAAACGAGTTGATGGGTAAACATCCACTTTATAGCTAAATATTGATTCATATTGAAAGCATAACTGAATGTGGCATGTAAAGATTTGTGATTTAGCCCATTATAACCAATGATTTGTGCACTAAAATCAGTTAGTTTTTTGCAGTTAAATTTTGGCTGTAAAAAAAAGATCTGACGTTTTTGCCAATCAGTTTTTGAATCTAAATTAACACTATTGCATGCTTCTGCGCAGGTAAGGTTCGCAGGGTTCAGTATTTTTCTTTTTTTTATTCATCAGACGTGCCTGCACCCGTCATTTCGACGAGTGAACCTAATTGTTGTCTTTAAAAATAGTTTATACGCGGAGAGAAATTTCATGATTAAGAGTAGGCTGGCATCAAATGATTTCTACAAAACACGATTTGCAATCTTAAGAAGAACATACTACCCCTGTGTTCAAAATTACGGCACTCGTGAGGAATCACTCAGCATAAGCCAGCGTACAAACACTGACTTTTACCCCCTCTATTTTTAGTAATTCTATGCTGCAGGCCTCCATGGTAGCCCCGGTAGTCATCACATCGTCCACAAGTAGAATGTGTTTATGAAATAGTTCTGATGGATTTGTCATGATAAA
>CAMBFY010000223.1 GCA_945865415.1 Sphingobacterium thalpophilum | reverse complement strand
AGTAGCAAAGATTGATGCAACAATGTCTATATCAACGCTAATGAAGGCATTTTTAAACACTTTTGTCAGGGCATTCGATACATGCTCCCTGCGATCAGGACTTGAGCATCCTGCACCGAAGAAATATATTTCTTTTACTTTATCTGTGTATGGGAGTATTTCCGGAGTATTTTGGAATATTTTTATAATATCTTTCTCCGACAAAAAGAAGGGATTAATGCCACTTGTTCTGAAGGTGATTTGTTCAGTATTTGAGAGTGTCAAAATCCAGTCGGCTTTGCTTGAGCCGCTATCTGCAACTAATAACATATTAAATATCCTGTAGAATTTGACTTGTGAGTGGTTTGCTGATGAACCTGGTCACCAAATGATTTTCTTTTACCCTTTTGATATCTTCTGGATCGAGGGAAGATGTCAGAACGTAAATTCTAATTTTATCGGGACCCAGGTCAGGAAGATCCATCAATGCTTCAAGAAATTCAAATCCATTCATTAAAGGCATTCTCAAATCCAAAAAAATGACTTCAGGTAATTCCTTGCCTTCAAGATATAAATCCCTGATATAATTAAAAGCTTCTTTTGGTGACTCGATTACGGTAATAGACTCTGCAAAATTGGCATTATCTAATATCTTTCGGTTAATTAGATTGTCAATATAGCTGTCATCTATTAGTAATAAACTTTTGTATTTGAATGTAGCCATCAAATCAAAATTACTAATTCTTTACAATTAACCAAGTTTATTGAGTTATTGAAGATTTAGTCTTCCTGATAACTGCATAAGGCCTACTTCTGCCAATTTAGCTTCAAATTGCGCATTTGTATAGCGTGCATTTGCATCAATATAGTTTCGTTGAGCTTCTCTGAATTCAAGTGGTGCAACACTACCTAATCTGAATTTTTCAAGTGTTATAGTGATATTCTGCCTTGCTACCTCCAGATTCTGCCGTTCAAGCTTTACTAATTGAAGATTTGTCTGATAGGTTTGAAACAAAGAACTTAACTGTGAGGTTAGCGATTGATTCAGTCTATCGTATTGCAGTTGATTGTTTTCTATCTGGAGACTAGCATTTTTTTCTATCCTTTTCTGTAAAAAACCATTGAATATATTTACCGAAGCAGTAAGCCCATAGTTCAAACCTCTTCCAGTTGAATTTCTTGCAAAACCAAGTTCAGAGTATGATCTATTAAAGTTGTAGCCCATAATCATATTAATGTTTGGATACCGATTCGCTTTCACTTCTCTGAGGTTAATTTCAGCAATTCGTTTATTTATCAATGCGGATTGTAATGATGGATTCAATTGAGATGCTGAATTAAGCAGTTCTGGAAGCAAGAGGTTATTACCTATAATAATGGTATCCGTAACTGAGAAATCAGTGTTTAAATCCCTGGCAAGAAGTTCATTAAGCCTGATTTTAGTATTCCGGTATTGGTCAATTTGCCTTAAAAGATTCGTGGTGTCGGTGTTCAGATCTACAGAAGCCGCGAGTACTTCCAGTTTTGCTGCTTTTCCTATGGTATATCTGCTTTCGGAATTGCGAAGTCGGATTCTCGAAATTTCAAGAGCCCCGGTCAGTGCTTCAATTTGCTGCTGTTGCTGTACCAAGTCGTAATAGTTGTTAATAACATCCGCAAGTGTTGTCTGTATAGCTAATTTGAAATTTGCTTCACCCAGGTTTTCAAGTTCTTTAAGTCGGTCGTATCTGGCGAACATTTGAAAACCGTCAAAAACCTGCCAGTTCACTACCGGACCATAAACCATATTAGAATTTCTCGCCCCGCTTCTTTCCTGAACTATTCCATTCGATAAGGTTTGTTTGGTATTTAAAAGTGTATTATTTGTACTTAAATTTCCTGTTACGATAGGAATCATGCCGGCATTTGCTCTGTTTACATTAATTTTTGCCTGTTCAACTTCATTTTTATTCAACTTAATATCATAATTGTTTTCTAATGCTGTTTGTACGGCTTCTTCCAGGCTAAGTCTGTTCTGGGCATAAATTTTTGAAATCTGCAGCAGGCATATAACAATTAGTAGTAGACCGTAATTAACTATTTTTCTGTTCATATATGTTAATATCCTAATGATAAAGCCTTTAGAAACGCAAAATCTTGGTGTATTTATTAGCTGTTAATCAATTCTGCTTTAAGGACTGGCTTTGTCTCTGCCATTCCGGTAATTTCCGGTAGGGGTTTATGTTTTTTGGACCACATTGAATAAACTGCAGGAATTACATAAAGTGTAAGAATTAAAGAGAATAATGTCCCTCCAATAATTACAATACCCATACTCATTCTACTTTTTGCTGCTGCACCTAATGCCATGGCTATTGGTAAGGCACCCAAGGCAATAGCAAGACTTGTCATAAGTATTGGTCTAAGCCTTGCGACTGATGCCTCGATTATGGCTTCACCCAATGGCATTCCCTGTTCCTTCAACTGGTTTGCAAATTCAACAATCAAAATGCCATTCTTCGTGACTAGTCCGATGAGCATGATTGTCCCAATTTGACTGAAAATATTCCAGGTCTGACCAAAAAGCCATAGTGACAGGAATGCACCGGCTACCGCCATTGGAACAGTCAGAATAATGATAAATGGATCAATAAAACTTTCGAATTGAGCGGCAAGTATCAAATAAACCAGTAATAATGCCAATGCGAATGCAAAAAGGGTATTCGATGAACTTTCTCTATAATCACGCGATTCTCCTCCAAGATCGGTTGTAAAGGTATCATCCAGGATTTTTGCAGCAGCTTTATCCATTACGTCAATTCCATCGCCAATACTTTTTCCCGGGGCTAATCCGGCCGAAACTGTTGCAGACATGAATCGATTATTATGATACAATTGTGGTGGAGTACTTGTTTCCTGAACAGTAACTAGATTGTCAAGTTGAATAAGCTCACCTTTATTATTTCTTACAAAAATTGAGGTCAAATCCAGCGGGTCATTTCGGTCTGGTCGATCATATTGACCTATTACCTGGTATTGTCTGCCGTTCATCTGGAAATAAGCAAAACGTTGTCCGCTGAGTGCAAACTGTAGCGTTTGAGCAACATCTAGGATTGATACTCCCAGATTTCTGGATTTCTCACGGTCAATGGTAATATTGATTTCAGGTTTATTGAATTTCAGGTTAGCATCAGTTGCAGTAAAAGTGGGGTCCTGACTGATTTCATCCATGAACAAAGGTAATTTTTCACGTAGTTTTTCAAAATTTGGTGCCTGTATGATGTAATTCACAGGTAATCCTCCCCGCCTTGACACTGAAATGGTGGGTGACTGGATCACAAATACACGCCCATCTGTGTAAGGCTTTGTGATTTTTGTTAATTTTTCAGTGATCTGTGCCTGTGTAGTTTTCCGTTCTGTAGGTTCACTCAAACGAATCCTTAAAAACCCGGTGTTTGCTGCTCCTGAACCGCTAAATCCCGGGGAAGTTACGGTTAGGTTAAATTCTTTTTCGGGGATGGAATCGTCTACCAATTTGGAAAGATCCATGATGAGCTTATCCGTATAATCATAGGAGGATCCCTCGGGAGTGGTAACCTGCATACTAACTGCTGCCCTGTCGTCATAAGGCGCTGTTTCTTTTTGAAGAACTGTCCAGAAGAATGCGATCATGCCAATACAGATTACAATCACAGGGAAAGCCAGCCATCGTGTCTTCATGAAATTTTTAAGGGAATTTCCATACCCTGTGGTCATTCCTTCAAAATAAGGTTCAGACCAGTTGTAGAATTTTGTTTTCTTTTTATTTGCCTTCATCATGTAGGCATTCAACATCGGAGTAAGCGATAGAGATACAAATGCAGATATTAATACTGCCGCACCAATTACTACTCCAAATTCCCGGAATAGTCGCCCGACAAATCCTTCAAGGAAAATTACCGGAAGAAATACTGCTGCCAGCGTTACAGATATGGAAATTACTGCAAAAAATATCTCATTAGAGCCTTTGATTGCGGCTTCAATCGGAGTATAACCTTCTTCCAGTTTTTTAAATATATTCTCTGTTACAACAATTCCATCATCTACTACCAAACCGGTAGCCAGAACAATAGCAAGCAGCGTAAGTACATTGATGGAAAATCCAAAAAGATACATAATGAAGAATGTGAATATCAATGATACCGGAATATCAATTAACGGTCTGAACGCAATACTCCAGTCCCTAAAGAAAAGAAATATGATCAGAATTACCAGAATCAGAGAAATTAAAATTGTTTCTGCTACCTCAGTTACTGAGCGTTTGATGAATATTGTTGAGTCTATTCCAATATCAGTCTTGAAATCTTTTGGAAGATCTTTTTTGATTTGCTCATACCGCTTATAGAACTCATTGGAGATTTCCAGGTAATTGGAACCTGGCTGTGGAATAAGACCCATTCCAATCATCGGTGTGCCGGATGAACGAAGCATTGTTTCCTCATTTTCTGGCCCTAAAACAGCAGTACCGATATCCCTCATACGAACGATGTTATCGCCGGAATTTAGTATAATCAGATTATTAAACTCTTCCTCATTGGTCAGATTTCCGAGTGTTTTTACAGATAACTCGGTGGCATTACCGGTTATTTTACCTGAAGGCAATTCCACATTTTCACGATCAAGAGCATTTTTAACATCCAGTGCAGTAAGACGGTATGCGGCAAGTTTGGCAGGGTCCAGCCAAATGCGCATAGCAAAGCGCTTCTGTCCCCAAATTTGTATACCGCTTACTCCCGGGATTGTTTGTAGACGTTGCGAGATAACATTCTCTGCATAATCACTCAATTCCAGTTGATTTCGCTGATCACTTTGTAATGTCATTGATAT
>CAMBFY010000222.1 GCA_945865415.1 Sphingobacterium thalpophilum | reverse complement strand
ATTGTAATCATCGGAAATGGTATTACGGGAATTACATGCGCAAGGAATATCAGAAAGCTGGATTCCAATGCCTCCATTACTGTAATATCCGGGGAAACTGAGCATTTCTTTTTACTTAGTACCTTTACTACCAATAAAGCCAATCTCTTTTTTTCGATGTAAAAGCCACCCTTCTCATGTTGATATTTGACAGTATTCATTAAACTGCTTTTCCTACAATAAAAATAAGATTGGGGCGCCAAACACATAATACAGCCTTCGCTTGAATCAAAATTCGGATATTTACGGATAAATACGGATATTTTTATTTGTTTGAATCGGATTGTTTTCGTTTGTTATAAACAGGTTTTAAACCCTTTTTTATCTGCAGTACGGGATGCGCTAGCTAAAATCCCGAATTTTAAGTTTTTTTCACTTTATTATTTAGTTTTGGTCAATATGTTCGAGAGTAATCTTGTCCCTGTCCTAAACAGCTTATATCGAAATCAATTCATAAACCATTTCCAAGCTGGAATTAAATGTATTTTTTTTTCGTCTTGTATAATTTCATCTTCTTGATTCATCGTGACAATCACGCCATCTTCCAAGTCAAAAAACTTTAACGCTTCCACCAATCCATTCACTTCTCGTGGTAAATTCTCCTGCGATACTTCTGCACAAACTTGAATGGCATGTGTTACTTTATTTTTTTCTTTAACAACAAAATCGCATTCTCCTTTCTCCCTGAAATAATAAAGCTCTTTATAGGTTCGTCTCAATTGCAGGTAAACTGCATTTTCGAATAATCGTCCTGTATCATTTGAAAAGCTTAATGAATTGGCATCTCCAAAACCTGTATCTATCACATAGACTTTCTTTGGGTTAATAGCCACACTTTTTAATGACCAGCTAAATTTGGGTACAGTAAATAACAAATAACTGTCTTCAAACCAACTGATATAATCCATCACCGTATTCACCGAACCTACACCAAAAGTGTTTTTGATATTTGTAAATGAAAATTCTTTGCCAGCATTGCTTATTAAATACAAAGCGATACTAATCAGCACTTTATCATTCCTCACCGAATGCCTTACAATGATGTCTCGGTAAACAATGTCTTTAAAAAGTTGCTGTAAAACTTCTTTATTTGCGGTTTTAAGATAATCTGGAAATCCTCCTTCCACTAAATAGTGCTCAAATGTTGTTGCTTCAGCCTTTATTTTTTTGAATGATAGGTATTCTTTAAACGAAAAAGGAAGCAACTCTATCTGAATATTTCTACCTGTAAGTTTGGTACCCAGCTCTCTGCTTAACAAAGATGCATTTGAACCTGTTATACAGATTACTTTTTGCTTATCGTGAAGATTTCTAATAAATATTTCCCAATTGTCTACATTTTGTACCTCATCAAAGAAATAATACAAGGTATTTTCACCTATCACTTCATCCAATTTTACAAAGTCAGTGGTTTCAAAACCAAATATTCGTGGGTCTTCAAAATTAAAAAATGCCACAGAACTCTTTAATTTATTAATCAATTGTTGCATGAAGGTGCTTTTACCACAACGCCTGATTCCGGTGATGATAAGCACAAATTCTTTATTCAAAGACACCTGAGCTAATTTCTCTCTCCATTCTCCATTAGGTTTTCCCTTAAGCAAAAGTTGTTGTTGCTTGAAAGCTATTTTTACGTCAGACTTTAAAACCATATACTTTACATTTTATTAATGAACAAAAATACATTTTAGTAATGGACAAAAATATATTTTAGTAAAATATTATTTGGAAATAGATTGCCATTTGGATTCTTTACCCTCGACAAGCTCAAAGCATCGCTTTCTACTTTCCAATTGTTAGATTAAGAAGTGATCGTTTTTATTGCTTGTTTTCATACAGCCATTTTACTGTAGCAATGAAAAAAAAACTGAATTTAACAGATAGATGTCAATTTTTTGGTGTGGCGTTAAATGATACCTATCAAAATCCGGATAAATACGGATATTTTATTTGTTTGAATCGGATATGTTTTCGTTTATCATAACCGGGTTTTAAACCCGTTTTTATCTGCAGTACGGGATGCGCAAGCTAACATCCCGAACAGTGGACTTTTAACTGAGGAATATCCAGATTTACTTCGGTTAATAAATTTATTATGCCACATTCAAAAGAAAGTCAGCATCTATATTTAACTTAAGATGTAATTTCTTAGCTAACCCGATATTCAACTTCCGTTTTCCACTTAACAACTCAGAAATTCTTGTTTCGCTAACACCAACTAACTTAGCTAATTGTTTTTGTTTTAGGTTTAACTCAAACATTTTATATCTCAACATTTCGGCGATGGTACTAGGTTGTTTAATTGGCATAAGCGGTATGCTATCTTCAAATTGCTCAGCAATTAATGAAAGATTTTCTAACGTTTCAACATCTTTTTTTGTAAGCTTATCAAATCCACCAGCTTCAGTACTTTTTTGAAGTAATGTTTCAATATGTGCCATCACCGCATCATATTCTTTTCTATTTTCAATCTTTGCAGTTTCCATAACTAAAATTCTATAGATTATTAAATAATTGTACAATCAATTTTATCATATTGTGCATGCGTTCCTATAAATCGGATATAAATAGTTCGTATGTTAAAAAATACCATAACCACAAGCCGATATTTATTTCCTTTGATATTAAAAACATATCTATCATTTCCCACATAATCAACTGTTCTAAACATCTCTTTAATATCATTTAAACTTTTCCAATTTGCTTGTTTTACACAATCAAACCAAATATTTAGAGCCTCCACCGAATCCGCATGTTCCGCCCCAAACTCTAATAAAATTGTCTTTGATAGTATAACCATTCTCTTAATTTAATTACAAATATACAAATTAAATTCCACTTTTGGTAACTTTATTGCGCTTTAGTGAATAGGATAAATGCATCGGTAAATGAAATGCCTATCTATAAAATCTACTGCAAATATCTCCCGTATCAAGGGCTTTTCTATAATAAAAGCAATACAAAGGCTAGGTTTGTATTTTCTCTCAAAAAATAGCTTTTGCTAAGGCATGCAAGTTTGTTTCTTGTTTGAATCGGATATGTTTTCGTTTATTATAAATAGGTTTTAAACCCGTTTTTATCTGGAGTACGGGATGCGCAAGCTAACAGCCCGAACAGCGGAGGTCTGAAAAGAGCCATGATGTGGTATGCTGATAACACCAAGCAAAAGGAAACTCCATAAAGTTAACCAATCCTTTTAATAATTTCTGTGGTGTAATCAGATAAAAAATAAGGAATATTTAAGAGACCGTCTTGGTATACTAAGTTTTTTAACGAATACCGAATACGCAACGAAGGATTAAATTTTTGCTGATACAGCTGTAAACTTCTACTTCTTATATTTTCATCGCTTTTTACTTCTATAGGAATAATGTTGTTTTCATATTGAACCAAAAAATCAATCTCTGCAGTATTGCCAGAAGTCCAATACCTTGGTTGATCTTCAAATTGTGCAACCAAACTTTGCAGTATATAATTTTCTATTATGGCCCCTTTAAATTCGGTAAATAAACGAGATCCTTCTGCATAAACACTTGCAGGTAACTTCGCCATTTTTCGCATGATGCCTACATCTAATGCGTAAAGTTTAAAAGCACTTATATCATCATAAGCCGCAAGCGGAATACCCGGCTTTGTAACTAATTTAACTTGATATACTAAACCAGAACGCAGCAACCATTGAATAGCATCTTCATATTCGCGGGCTCTTGCGCCTGTACGCACGAGTTGGTAAACAAACTTTTTGTTTTCACGGGCAAGCTGACTGGGTAAAGAATCAAAAACCAGACTAATTTTTGCAATGTCACTCATCACCGGGTGCTTTGCAAAATCTCCCTTATATGAAAGTATTAAATTTTGTAGTACGGTGTCACAGGCTTCGAAGGTGTTTTGACTGTTAAAAGCATTGATTACCGCGGGCATGCCTCCTGTTATTAGGTATTTTTTAAAACTGTCTATCAAATCGTTGAAGAAAAATGCAGGTATGGGTTCAAGCGAATCAATGGAATCTACATACGCTGCTAAATTCTTATTCCAATTGGGTAAAACTTCTCTAAATGTTAAAGGATAAAGTGTTAAAAATGCGACCTTCCCAACTGGAAAAGAGGAACCCGCATGTAATACCATGCCCAACAAAGAACCTGCACAAACAATTGGAATTTTTGGTTTTTTTTCTGCAAAATATTTTAAGGTATTTAAGGCTTCTTTACATTCTTGTATTTCATCGAAAACGACAAGGGTGTTTGCCGTAATTTTTACCCCGCTAATTAAAGAAAGTGAATCTATAATGCGGTCAATATCTTTGTTGATTGTAAAAAACTCCTTCAGCTCCGGGCGTTCATCAAAATTAAAATAGGCATGGTTTTCAAAATGGTTTTCTCCAAACCATTTCATGAGGTATGTTTTGCCCACTTGTCTGGCACCTTGTATAATTAAGGGTAATCTATTGGGGGTGTTTTTCCAATTCAATAGTTTGTCCTGCAATGCTCTTTTCATACTTAAGTAGAATAAATGTGATTAATAACACAATTATACCACTTATTATTGTATTTATTTCAATAAATAGTGTACAAACCTTACAAAGCAAAAATTGGAGCCCACAACAATTGCCAAAACGCCAAGCGTAAAAACAGTAGTTTTACACTACTGTTTTTGAGGGCTACACCAGTAAATGAAATGATGGATTAACCTATCTGTAAAATCTGCTGCAAATAACTCCCGTATCAAGGGCTTTTCTATAATAAAAGCAATACAAAGGCTAGGTTTGTATTTTCTCTCAAAAAATAGCTTTTGCTAAGGCATGCAA
>CAMBFY010000221.1 GCA_945865415.1 Sphingobacterium thalpophilum | reverse complement strand
AGTCCAAGCCAAAGTATTAACTTTAATAGCATCAGGTGCAGCGGCGGCATTTTGCTACTTTTCTGCTGCAGGAAAAGTAGAAATAATAATTATGAGCTAAGAATTTGATCTTTTATTTTACAATTTAAAGTTCCCCGGACACTAGTGATTTCCTCATTTGCTAATTATAACTTAATCTCCTCTTCCTTACAATTCAGAAAATGGAATTCAGTGAGGTAATATGAAGGCACGGCCTTAACTTTAATCCACTTACTAAATTTAAAGAACCATTTACACTGAATGGAAATGAATCCTTTTTTTATAAATGCTTCTATATAAGGATGTACACATAAAATAACACTGCGTTCATTCTGCTCGTTTAGAATGTAGTTCAGGTTGTTCTCAATATCGTCCATCAAAATGATACTTGCTTTGATCTCTCCTGTACCATCGCAGGCAGGACATTTCTCATTGGTCACAATATTCATCTCAGGCCTTACACGCTGACGGGTCAACTGTACCAGACCGAATTTGCTGGGAGGCAGAATCGTATGCTTGGCGCGGTCTAATAACATCAGATCTTTCAGGTGATCAAACAACTCCTTACGGTTCTGAGGTTTGTGCATATCGATAAAATCAATTACCACAATTCCACCCATATCACGCAATCGTAACTGCCGGGCTATTTCCTTGGCAGCTTCCATATTGATCATTAGCGCATTTTGCTCCTGATTCTCGGTATTAGCTGTCCGGTTACCACTGTTAACATCAATTACGTGCAATGCTTCAGTATGTTCAACAACAAGATAAGCCCCTCCTGGTAGATTAACAGTCCGGCCAAATGCTGATTTGATTTGCTTTTCAATACCAAAATGTTCGAATATCGGCTCTTTACCACGATAATGTTTAACGATCTTCTCCATTTCGGGAGAAATCTCATGAACATAGGACCTGATCTCTTCAAATAATGCAGGATCTCCAATGTGAATATTTGTAAAATCAGTATTCAGGATGTCACGAAGAATTGTGGAAGTACGTCCCATCTCCCCAAGAATCTTCTTGGAGGGTTCCGTATTTGGAAGACGGGTAGTAAACTTTTCCCACTTGTCAATCAAATCCAACAGATCTTTCTGTAATTCAGCAACACCTTTTCCTTCAGAAACTGTACGAATAATTACCCCGAAATTCTTCGGCTTAATGCTCTCCACAATTTTCTTTAGGCGATTACGCTCCGTATTACTTTTAATCTTTTTAGAGATTGAAATAACGTCCGAAAAGGGAACGAGCACGGCGAATCGGCCTGCAATTGAAAGATCTGAGCTTAAGCGCGGACCCTTAGTTGAGATCGGTTCTTTGGCGATCTGAACGGGAAGCAGCATGTTCCGGTTCAGTATCTCTGAGACTTTTCCGGATTTACTGATATCCGTTTCAAGTCTGAAACTATTGAGCAGTTTATCTTTATAACTGCCATTCTTTACAATTTTTGTAAGCTTGAGCAGCGATTGAACCTGTGGTCCAAGATCAAGATAATGCAAGAAAGCATCCTTTTCGTAGCCTACATCAACAAAGGCAGCATTTAATCCGGGCATGATTTTTTTGATCTTACCTAAGTAAATATCGCCAACAGAATAATTATTGCTGACTTGCTCTGTGTTTAATTCTACGAGTTGCTTGTCTTGCAGTAAAGCAATAGTAACCCCACTAGGGGATGAATTGATAATTAATTCCTTTACCAATGGCTAAATTTAAGACACCAGTTAAGATAACCGGTATACGTTTAAAACTAGGAAATAAATAAAAACAAACTAATAACTTAAACCTCCGGCGCAATTAAGCGGGAGGTTTAAGTTATTTTTCAAGTCTGGAATTTGATCTGAACATGTGGAACAGATTAAAAATCAGACTATTTTTTCTTATGTCTGTTTTTTCTCAAGCGTTTTTTACGCTTGTGGGTAGCCATTTTATGTCTTTTTCTTTTCTTACCGCTTGGCATAATGTTGTGTTTTAAAATGTTTTATAATTTAATTACTCAATTCATTTACTTTCCTATCCACAAACTGGCTCATGTTCGGGTCAGCAGCAATTTCTTTAGTTTTCAGATAGGCAGCAATTGCATCAGACTTCCTATCCATACTTTCATAACTTGAAGCCAGGTAAAACCATGCCTCTGCGCTAGGAGCAATATCTATAACCGTTTTGAAACGCTCAACAGCTTTATCGAACTGGCCTGATTTCATAGAAAACAAACCTAGATTCAGGTTGGCCTTCAAATTTTTCGGATCTTGTTTTACTACATCCAGTAACAGGGTAATTCCCTGCATTGGATTTGGTGTTCCTGTAACGTATGCTATTCCCAAACCGGTTTTTACCTCCAGAGTATTCGGTTTAATCTTATCCGCTTTTTGATAAGAACTGATGGCCTTTTGAACCAAAGCGGGCTGAACGAGTGTGTCCATGTTCTGTTGATAAGCATCAGTAAATTTATCACCGGCTTTTAACCAGGAATCAAAACTCGGTTCCTTTTCAGCTATTAACTCATAGTAAAAAGAAGCAGGTGTGCTTTGATTTACATCATCCCATTGCTGGGCCAGCTGCATTTCGATTTTCAGCTTTTCAGATTCTGCAGCACTTTTTAATTGAGCCTCGAGATCCGAAATTTGCTTTTTAAGGCTTGCATTTAAACTTTCCTTCGCGCTTAAAGAAAGGTCATCAAGAGAAACTTCTTTTACATTTTCTGCCTTAGCCGGTCCGGATGCATTGGCAGCTGAAGCCCCTTCATTGGGTTTAACAAGGCCCTGTATGTCTAAAGAAAGCATAAGCCCCATCAGTATTACCACTGAACCTATAACTATAATCTGCTTTCTTTGTAACATCCCGATTGTATAAACTAATTATTTGTTACCACCTTTTACCTTCTCAACAAAAACCTTAGCAGGTTTGAAACTTGGTACAAAATGCTCAGGGATAATGATTGCTGTATTTTTTGAAATATTACGAGCAGTTTTCTTTGCTCTTTTCTTCACTACAAAGCTACCAAAACCTCTCACGTAAACATTCTCGCCATTTACCATTGAATTTTTTACAACTTTAAAAAACGCTTCTATAGCCTCCTGCACATCAACCTTTTCAATTCCTGTTTTGTTAGAGATCTCTGTAATGATTTCTGCCTTGGTCATATCTATTTTCTTTAATTTTTTGTACTGTATTCTAATTGATTTGGGGTTGCAAAAGTATTGGTTTTAATTCAATTTGGGAAATAAATCTGCTTTTTTTTAAAACTAAGTCGTTATAAAACAAATAGTAAGGTATTTTTGCTCCTACAATGAGAAAAACTCAACAAGAGCAATGACATTTTCTGAAGAAATTATTGAGTGGTACCATAAACATAAAAGGGATCTTCCCTGGAGAAATACAAATGACCCATATATAATCTGGCTATCAGAAATAATCATGCAGCAGACCCGGGTGGAACAGGGAATGCCCTATTTCAATCGTTTTGCCGAAAAATATCCAACTGTAAAACATTTCGCCTCGGCTACTGAAGAGGAAATATTAAAACTCTGGCAGGGTCTGGGATATTACTCAAGGGGCAGAAATATGCACCAAACTTCAAGGGAAGTGATGGAGGAACATGCCGGTTACTTTCCAAAAAACTATGATTCCCTAATCCGTTTGAAGGGAATCGGAGAATATACTGCAGCCGCCATCTCTTCATTTTCATCAAATGAGGCTAAAGCGGTTGTTGATGGGAATGTCTTCAGATTACTGTCAAGATATTTCGGTATTGATACCCCAATCAATACTGGTAAAGGAAAAAAGATCTTTACTGATCTGGCAAATGAACTACTGGATCAAACACAAGCAGGAACCTTTAATCAGGCTATGATGGAATTTGGATCATTACAATGCAAACCTAAAAATCCGGATTGCACTGTATGTCCTGTGCAAACTTCATGTGAGGCGCGCCTAAAAAACAAAATCAATGACTTACCCGTAAAATTAAAATCACAAAAAAGCAAGGATCGGTATTTCAATTATATTATTGCGATTAAAAACAGCAAAATACTGGTTAATAAGCGTCGTCCCGGTGATATCTGGGAAAATATGATCGATCTTCCACTTTTCGAGACAGAGTCCCCTGTTGAAGTTCCGGATCTGATCCAATCAGAAAATTTTATTAAAACTTTTGGTAAACAAGTGCTGGTTCGTTCGATATCTAAACCAGTAAAACATATTTTAAGTCACCAAAAACTCAATGCCAGGTTTATTCATATTGAACAATTCACAGAAGAGTTTATCCCACATCAAAACTGGTTCTATGTAAGCAAGGAAGAATTGGATAAACTGCCGCAGCCTAAATTAATTTTCCAATTCTTCGAAACTTTCATTAAATTGTAGATTAACCCTCTACATTAAAAAGAACATGTCAGGTATTAACAAAGTCATTTTAGTTGGACATTTAGGTAAAGATCCTGAAGTCCGGCATTTAGATGGGGGAGTTACTGTCGCTAGCTTCCCTTTAGCAACTTCAGAGACCTATAACAAAGACGGTAGAAAAATAGAGCAAACCGAATGGCATAATATTGTTATGTGGAGAGGTTTAGCCGACATCGCTTCAAAATACCTGCAGAAAGGTAAATTGGTTTATATCGAGGGTAAATTAAGAACCCGCTCTTTTGAAGATAAAGAAGGTCATAAAAAATATTCTACAGAGATTGTTGCAGAGAACTTTACTATGCTGGGCCGTAAAAGTGATTTTGAGGGACAAGGTGAAAATAGTCAGCAGAAATCTGAGGAAGATCATGGGACCAATAATCATGTAATAGCCAAAGAAGATCAGCCGATGAATTATGACAAAGGGACCGA
>CAMBFY010000220.1 GCA_945865415.1 Sphingobacterium thalpophilum | reverse complement strand
TGCTTGATACGGTGACAAAACCGACCAAAGGGGGATTTCTTGCCGGAAATACTTCGGAGGAAAGGGCTGAGCAAAGCTATAAAACGCAGGTTTTGGTATCAAAAATCAAGTAATAGGACTCCAGAGCATCATGAGAAGAACTAAAATGGTACTTTCTAAACGCAATCTATTTCAGATAGCATTTTTCTCTTGGTCAATCCCGCTATTAAACACGTTCTCGTGTACCTTTAGTACTATAAAATAGTTTGCTTTAAAAACAAAAAAGATCGGATCATAGACCCAATCTTTACAATTACACTATTGAGAACTATTAACCTAGGTATGATTTCAATATTTTACTTCTTGAGATATGACGAAGACGCTGCAAAGCTTTGTCTTTAATCTGCCTTACACGCTCACGGGTAAGATTAAATTTTTCGCCAATTTCTTCCAAGGATAAAGGATGATTGGTACTCAATCCGAAGAACAGTACTATGATCTCACGCTCACGCTCAGTTAAAGTGGACAATGAACGTTTAATCTCTTCAGATAAGGATTCATTGATCAGATTACTGTCCGTATTAGGATCACTGTTTTCCAATACATCCAGCAATGTATTTTCTTCTCCCTGAACAAATGGAGCGTCCATGGAAACATGGCGACCAGAATTGCTTAAGGTATCTGATATCTTCTCTACTGTCGTTTCAAGGTTATCTGCCAATTCCTCAGGAGATGGCTCACGCTCAAATTCCTGCTCTAATCTTGAAAATGCCTTGCTGATTTTGCTTAAAGATCCAACCTGATTCAAAGGTAAACGAACTATTCTGGATTGTTCTGCAATAGCCTGTAAAATGGATTGACGAATCCACCAAACTGCATAGGAGATAAATTTGAAACCCTTGGTTTCATCGAAACGTTTGGCAGCTTTGATCAGACCAAGATTTCCTTCATTGATCAGGTCTCCCAGTGTTAAACCCTGGTTTTGATATTGTTTTGCAACAGAAACAACGAAACGTAAGTTAGTTTTTGTCAAACGCTCAAGAGCCGCCTGGTCGCCCTCTCTGATCTTTTGTGCTAAAATTACCTCTTCTTCTGCGGTTATTAAGTCTACTTTACCAATCTCGTGTAAATACTTGTCCAGAGACTGTGATTCACGGTTGGTAATGGATTGGGTTATCTTGAGTTGTCTCATTTATTAATCTGTACTCTTTTGTAAAAGTTTGCAAATTTAAACAAAATTTACCAGAAAATCATGAATTTTAACGAAAATTTAGCTGATTTTTAAGGCTTTAGCTAAAATAATTGAGGATTTTTGTAGCAACAAAAATCATTCCATTTCCTTGTTTTTTGTTTAATATAAACTCGAAATAATCGAGTAAAGTATAAATCAGGTTAAATTTCTGTCTCTAAACCAAACATCGTCGGGTTTTGAATCAAATTTATCCATTCGCTCTATTAAAATTTTTGGTTCATGCTCTGCAATTACCAAATCACGATTTAAAGGCTTTAGGAATTTATTCTCCACCATGACATCTATCTGCATCAACAAAGGATTATAAAACCCATCTATATTCAGTAAACCGATCGGATTTCCATGAATTCCCAGTTGCAGCCAGGTCAGAACTTCAAAAAACTCCTCCATGGTCCCGAAACCACCCGGAAGCGTAATTACCCCATCCGAAAGATCCGCCATTTTTTGTTTGCGCTGATGCATATTTTCGGTGATAATCAGTTCAGTAAGTCCGCGATGACCCACTTCCTTATCCATCAGGAATTTAGGAATTACCCCAATTGCTATTCCGCCACGCTCCAAAACCGCATCGGCAATCAGGCCCATCACGCCTACCCGGCCGCCACCAAAGACCAGCGAAATTTTCTTTTCAACCATTACATCCGCAAGATGATGCACGGCTTTAAGCAAGACCGGATTGCCATTGAAATTGGAACCACAGAAGACGGAAATAGCTTTCATTTGAGTATTGAGTATTGAGTATAGAATATTGAGTACAGCACTATTTGTACTCAATATTCTATTTAGCTTTCAAATAGGAATTACAAAAAACAGATCTAATATTCATTTTCTATTGTGTACTAAATACAAAACTTGTATCCTATAACTTAAAACTTAAAACCTACAACTACCTGCTGTAATTCGGTGCCTCTTTCGTAATCGTAATATCATGCGGATGGCTTTCCCGCATTCCGGCGGCAGTGATTTTTACAAAGCGGGCATTCTGCAGGTTTTCTATAGTAGCAGCACCACAATAACCCATACTGGCTCTGAGTCCGCCGATAAGCTGGTACATCACCTCAGAAAGTGTACCTTTAAAAGCAACCCTACCTACAATTCCCTCAGGGACCAGCTTTTTGATATCATCCTCCACATCCTGGAAATAACGGTCCTTTGAACCCTGTTCCATGGCTTCGATAGAACCCATTCCACGATAAGATTTAAATCTTCTGCCCTCGTAAATTATTGTTTCACCAGGTGATTCCTCTACCCCGGCAAATAATGAGCCAGCCATGATCGTACTTGCTCCGGCTGCTATGGCCTTGGCAATATCTCCGGTTTGTTTGATCCCTCCATCGGCAATAACCGGAATACCAAGGCCTTTTAACGCTTTTGCACATTCATAAACGGCATATAATTGTGGAACGCCCACGCCAGCTATGATACGGGTAGTACAAATGGAACCCGGACCAATACCTACTTTAACCGCATCCGCACCTGCATCAGCAAGTGCTTTGGCAGCCTCTCCTGTTGCAATATTACCTACCACAACCTGCAGGTCGGGGTATTTAGCTTTCACTTCTTTTAATTTTTCAATCACACCTCTCGAATGACCATGTGCTGTATCGATGGTAATGACATCTACACCAGCCTTAACCAATGCATCTACGCGTTCAAGCGTATCCGGTGTAACACCTACTGCGGCTCCGACCCGTAAACGACCATGCTCATCCTTACAGGCATTCGGGAAGTTCTTGAATTTCTGGATATCCTTGAAAGTAATGAGGCCGCATAAACGGCCATCCTTATCTACCACCGGAAGTTTTTCAATTTTATAATCCTGCAGAATTTCTTCAGCCTGCGTTAGGGTAGTTCCTTCGGGAGCCGTAATCAGTTCTGAGCTGGTCATCACCTCCCGCACCGGTTTCTTCATATCCTTTTGAAAACGAAGATCACGATTGGTAATGATTCCAACCAATTTATTATCTCCATTGATTACTGGAATCCCTCCGATCTTATAATCTTTCATAATCAGAAAAGCATCGGCTATCAATGCATCTTCATTCAGCGTAACCGGATCCTGAATAATTCCGCTTTCAGAACGTTTTACCTTTCTCACTTCATCGGCCTGTAATGCAATTGTCATATTTTTATGCAGCATACCAATACCGCCTGCCTGAGCGATTGCAATAGCCATAACGGACTCGGTAACTGTATCCATAGCTGCAGAAACTATAGGAACATTGAGCTTGATTTTCCGGGTGAAATAAGAACTGGTATCCACATCACGGGGCAAAACTTCAGAATAAGCAGGGATTAAGAGTACATCGTCGTAGGTAAGACCTTCTGAAACGAATTTTTCTGGATCAAGTTGCATGGCAAATAATTGAGGGGTTATTACTTGCGGGGTAAAATTAGGAAAATTAATTGAGAATTGAGTTACGATGACCTTGCTTTAGCACTAAAGTAAATAGAAAGCAGGATGTTTAAAACAGCAATATCCATCATCGCTTTAAACCGTTGAAGGTGGTTGTGCTTAACGAATCTAACACGCTTTCAGTTATTCAGTTAGCCAAGCACAGTAATAAAATTCATGGAATCCAGTGTTTAAGCTGGAATTTAATGGTGTCAATACGAATCGAACGCTTACTAAACTTATTGCCCGAAGCCAAAAAAACAGATGTCGAATCTGAACTTGAAACTTTGGTCGTGTCGTCTATATCAACTTCGTGATCTTTCCTTCGCTTCAAAATATCAAACAGTCCATCCCGATTGAAATCTGAAATCCATGCGTCCTGAACAAAATGCCAACCCTCATCGCCAAACCCGTCCGACAAACTTTCACGATTTGTTATTCGGTTTTTTTTATTGTCCCAAATGAATAGATCAACAGCAGTTGTGGCGTATTGGCTTGGTATTCGTATTAGGAGACCCGTATTATTTGAGTCCAACTTGAACTTATAGCATGCATAGAAGCGATCTATGCCCCCCTCTTCAATTAAGCTATAGGTCAATACCGTATCGAATGCAAAAAGATAATTAAATTGCTTTCCAATCTGTTTACCGAGAAATTTCGGGTCGTCATAAAATGTAGGCACAGAATAAACATGAAAGGTATCTACAGCAATTTCAGTAAATAAGGCTAAAAAGCGATCTGATCCGCCCTTTTCGAGTACTTTTGCCAATTTGCTGGTATCCGCGCCAGACTGAGATGAATTCATACCAATCGAGCTATGGCAATAAGAAAGTGTGGTAATTAAAAAAACTAATATGATTTCAGTAAGCCTCATGGTATTTTAAATCTGAATCTGGTTGTATGTCGGATTTTCATGGCATTACCCCTAACGTTTTGGCGCTTGGCGAAGTTGGGGTTTAAAACGCTCTTCGTCTCAGCTCTAGAACTAAATTAATGAAAATTCCTGAACTTTGAACTAGCCTTCAGCCCCAATTTCGCAAAACCCCTGTTAGCAGAAGTGCTTATTCTTCACTGTTTTTTTTTAAAATAAAAGTTTCATATTCATTTATCATTTTTTGTAATCTACTTTCTAAATAACTATTTCCTCCTTTTAGTTTGTCCAAAATTATTTCCGCTTCGATTTTGTATTCAATTTTTTTAGAATTATTCCAATGTAGGGG
>CAMBFY010000219.1 GCA_945865415.1 Sphingobacterium thalpophilum | reverse complement strand
ATTCCCTGCATTGCATCACGCGGACATTCGATCAGTTTTGTCATTAGCCTTTTATCTCCTTAAAAGTTCTTAGAGCAAATTTTGTCATTCCGGACTCCGATCCTGAACCTGTCATTCCGGACTTGATCCGGAATCACTCAGCACTACTTTCCTCAGTTATCGAATCCCTGCTGAATTTCCTGATGATTAGTCTTGTTCCACGAACATAGCTGAAATAACTCCATACCAAGTTAACAAAGGTGACAACTTTATTTCGAAATCCAGCCAAGGACATCAGATGCACAAACATCCAAACAAACCATGCAAAAATACCCTGAAAGTGAATTTTACCAATATCAACTACCGCAAGATTACGGCCAACTGTGGCCATAGATCCCTTGTCGAAATATTTAAAGGGCTCTGGTTGTTCTTTATTAATGATATGAATAAAATTCTTAGCCAATTGAGTGCCCTGCTGAATAGCGACGGGAGCTACTCCCGGTAATCCATTTGGTTTCTCCTCAGTTATAAATGCTGCTACATCACCAATTGCAAAAATATATTCTTCAGCATTAACCCTGTTAAACTCGTCTACAAGTATTCGGTTTCCTCGGGTGATGGATTCATCTTTCAATCCTGAAGGTGTAGCACCTTTTACACCTGCCGACCAAAGTACATTTTTAGTATTTATTGCCTGCCCGTCAGAGAGATTTATTACCTGCCCATTATAACTTTCAACCTTAAGGTCAGTAAATACCTCAACACCAAGTTCTATCAGGAAATCTTTTGCTTTTTTAGACGCCTGACCTGACATTGAGCCTAATAATTCTGAAGTTCCTTCTATAAGATAGACTTTGATATTATTCACACTTAGTTCCGGATAATCTGTTGGAAGTACATGCTTTTTTAATTCTGCCAAAGAACCTGATAGCTCTACACCTGTAGGACCTCCACCTACCACTACAAATTGTAGCAGTGCACTTTTCTTTACCGGGTCAGTTTCGATTAAAGCTTCTTCCAGATTTTGAAGAATCATGCTTCTGAGGTTTAAGGCCTCTGGTATTGTTTTCATTGGCATTGAAAAATGCTCTATTTCTCTTTGACCAAAGTAATTTGTTTCTGAACCAGTCGCGATAACCAGGAAATCATAGTTCAATTCACCTATGCTAGTGTGAACAATTTTCTTTGCAGGATCAATACGGTCTACTTCAGTTACTCTGAAAGTGAAATTTTTCTGATTTTTAAACATTTTCCGTAAGGGAAAAGCGATGGAATCAGCTTCAAGTCCGCCCGTGGCTACCTGGTAAAGCAGTGGCTGGAAGGTATGATAATTATGCCTGTCAAGCATAATAATTTCAACTTCTTTGTCTTTTAAACGTTTGGCTAATTCAATTCCACCAAATCCACCTCCAATAATTATTATTCTGGGAAATGCAGTCGATTCAAAGAGGGGTTTTTCCATAGCTAAGTTTTATTTGCAATTCTTGTTGATGACTAAAGTTCATCCCCTCTGATTCGAAAAATCATGCCATTTAGATTTTCAGACATTCTAATCTGGCAGGCAAGTCTACTGTCAAAACCTGCATCAGGCAGGGTGTCAAGCATGTCCATCTCATCATTTCCAGCGTGTGGCAAAGTTTCAAAGCCTTTCAGCACCTGTACATGACAGGTTGCGCATAAAGCCATTCCTCCGCACGTTGCTAGAATATTGTATTCTGAGGCCTTTAAAACCTCCATTAAACTCAGACTGATTTCTTCAGGAATCTCAATAGACTGCTGCTCTTCGTTCCTGTCTTCAATTGTAATATTGATCATTTTAGAATGCGTTCACGCCGTAGACTGTTGTGTATTTAAAACTTAATTTTTGGTCAGGATATACATATTTGAAGGCACTTTGGACCATTAATGCAGCTTCATGAAATCCACAAAGAATTAGCTTCAGTTTTCCTGGATAGGTATTTATGTCTCCTATTGCATACATACGCTCTATATTTGTTGAATAATCAAACGTATCAACTAGTATGGCAGATTTATCAATATTCAAACCCCAGCCAGCAATTGGACCCAGTTTCGGACTTAAACCAAATAATGGGATCAGATAATCTGTCTGAATAGTTTTGTTAACTTGATCACGCCCAACAAAAGATACTTCACTGAGACTGCCATTGCCGGCAACACTCAAAAGGTTTGATTGAAGTATTAAATCAATTTTACCCTGGCTCGCCAGTTCGTGTACTTTTTCTGCAGAGTCGGGTGCCCCTCTGAAGGTATCCCCACGATGAATTAAAGTTACCCTTTCGGCAATATCAGCTAAAAATATAGTCCAGTCTAGTGCAGAATCTCCACCACCTGCCAGAACAACCCGTTTATCTCTGAAGTTTTCCGGTTTTTTAACCATATATTCTACACCTTTTCCTTCAAAGTCCAGTAATCCCTGAATATCGGGCTTACGGGGCTCGAAACAACCCAGTCCACCGGCAATAACAACAGCCTGGCAATGTACTTTTGTTGCATCATTAGTGCCAACAATAAACGAACCGTCTTCCTGCTTTTCAAGGGATTCCACTCGTTCTCCCAATGTAAATCCAGGGTCGAAGGGTGCAATCTGTTCCATTAATCGTTCAACCAATTCCTGGGCCTTAATTTCCGGGTAACCAGGTATATCGTAAATAGGCTTCTGGGGATAAATCTCAGATAATTGACCGCCTATTTGGGGTAAAGTGTCGATTAGATGGCACCTCATTTTGAGCAATCCTGCTTCAAAAACAGCAAACAGTCCCACTGGGCCGGCTCCAATTATGCAAATGTCTGTAAAAATCATTTTTATGTGAGTTTTATTAATATTTATCTATGATTCTGTTAAAAGCTTCTCCTGTTCATCAAGATTCATATAGATCGTGTCCAGAATCCGCTTCAAATTCTTGTAATCTTCTTCCGTAAGATTTTGCCATGCTTTCATTCTGATTTCAGCCATGTTTGGCTCCCATTCTGCGACCCGCTGTATGCCCAGCTCAGTCAGATGTATCTTAAAACATCGTCGGTCATTGGCCTGAATCTTTCTTTCAGTCAAACCTTTCTTGCATAATAGATCTATAATTCGGGTTAAGGTTGGATGATCTTTTCCAGTAATTTCGGCTAACTGGCTCTGATTTAAATCATTATTGTTACTCAGGTTTTTTATGATCAACCACTGGTCTACAGTGACATCATAGTTTGCTGCATTAAAGCGGCGTTGAGCATACTGCTTTACTTTGCGTGCAGTTCTGTCAAGCAGGTAGGAATACGTGCTAAATAATTCTGTTGCCATACATATTGTTAGTATGACAAATATCCATATAATTTTGTGATTAAACAAAAAAAAACATCCGCCCATGGGCGGATGCTTCAAAAAAATGCCAATAGATTTGATTATGACTTTGCTTTGTCTTTTTCTTTGATGAATTCTACAACAAAAGGTGTCGCAACAAATAGAGAAGAATAAGTACCAAAGATTACCCCAATTAACATTGCAAAGGAGAAGCCTCTCAATATTTCACCACCAAAAATGAAAATGATCAATAATACAGCAATTGTACAAATACCAGTGATAACAGTCCTGCTTAATGTACTGTTCAATGCGTTGTTTATGACAGAAGGAAGATCTTCATTTTTGGAATGATGCTGACCGATATACTCACGTACCCTGTCAAATACAACCACAGTATCGTTAATTGAATAACCCATTACAGTTAATATAGCTGCAATAAACGCCTGATCAATATCCAATGAGAAAGGAAGCCAACCATTAAATATGGTGAAGATTGCAAGTAATACGAGTATATCATGCACAAGAGCCAGAATCGCAGCAAATCCAAAAGCCATTCTTTTGAATCTTGCCAGGATATAAAGGAAGATGACAAGTATGGCGAATATAGTTGCATAAATAGCTGAGGTTTTAATGTCTTCGGCAATTGTAGGCGTAACCTTTTGTGAATCTTTTATCTCATAGACAGGGTTTATCTTTTTTAAACCTGATGCCAGTTTTTCACTAACCTGATCATTTGCTTGATCTGAATTGTCATTGATCAGGTAAGCTGTAGTAATCTTAACTTGATTAGAAGAACCGAAAGTTTTTACTTCAACTGCAGTACCGAATTCTTTTACCAAAACTACACGTACATTTTCTACTTCAACAGGCTTATCAAATGCCACAAAATAAGCTCTTCCTCCCTGGAAATCTACACCAAGGCTGAATCCCTGAGTAAAGGCAGAAATTATTCCGGCAACAATTATCGCTGCTGAAAGGATGTAGAAACGCTTTCTTCCAGTTATAAAGTCAAACTTAGAATCTTTAAATAGATTCTCTGTGGCTTTAATTGAGAAACTGATCGGCTTTTTTCTGTCAAGCAGCCATTCAAATACTAATCTTGAAATGAATATCGCAGCAAACAGGGAAGTGATAATACCAATCATCAGGGTGGTAGCAAAACCTACAATTGGACCTTGCCCAAATATGTAAAGGATAACACCTGTTAAGAAAGTAGTAATATTGGAGTCAAGAATAGAGGGCATTGCTTTTTTAAATCCTTCAGTAATGGCTAATCTTGCCGATTTGCCTGCAGACAACTCTTCCCTAATCCTTTCGTAGATCAGAACGTTTGCATCAACCGACATTCCTAAGGATAGTACAATACCTGCAATACCAGGTAAAGTTAACACTGCACCCAGGGATGCGAGTACTCCCATTAAAAAGAATAAGTTCACTAATAATGCAATATTTGCTACCAATCCTGCTGTACTATAGTACATCGCCATGAATAACAGGATAAATATGATTCCGGCAATAGTTGAGACTAAACCTGCTGAAATTGACGCTGCTCCAAGTGAT
>CAMBFY010000218.1 GCA_945865415.1 Sphingobacterium thalpophilum | reverse complement strand
AATGAACGCCTCTATGCCTGGATGGATGAAGGATTCAATACCTTTATCAATACCCTGACATCAGTTGATTTTAATAATGGAGAATATCGTCAGGGTAAACCAGATATGCATGCCCTCGGGAAAGTGTTAACTAACCCTGGTTTTGAACCGGTAATGAGTAGTCCTGATAACATGAAAGAAAATAGTATTGGTTTACTTGCTTACTATAAACCTGCTATTGCGCTGGGTATTTTAAGGGATCATATCTTAGGGGCAGAACGTTTTGACAGGGCTTTTAAAACTTATATTGAACGTTGGGCATATAAGCACCCTACGCCGGATGATTTCTTTCGTACAATGGAAAATGTTTCGGGCGATAATCTACACTGGTTTTGGAGAGCCTGGATTTTGAATAACTGGAAGTTGGATCAGGGAATTGCAGATCTAAAATATGTAAAAAATGATTTTAAGCAGGGAGCTTTGATAACTATTGAAAATCTGGATAAAATGGCAATGCCGGTAATTCTTGAGATCAAGACAAAAAGTGGGAAAGTAAACCGATTGAATTTACCCGTTGAAGTATGGGAAAGGAATTCCCGGTTTACTTTTAATTATCCTTCAACGGAAGAAATTGTTTCCATTATTTCTGATCCTGATAAGGTTTTTCCGGATTCGAACCCTGAAAATAATACCTGGCCTGCAACAAATTAAAAGGTGAATCAGCCATCCTGTTCTCAGGTTTTCTTGCGAACAGGATGAATTTAGAATATACTGATAAGCCTTCTGGCTGTGCGTTGAACTTTCCTCGACTTCTTGCGGCTATGCTTATTGGTTTTCACTGTTCGGTAAACACGACCGGCTTTGCGGATGATTTTCTTTAATTTCTTCCTGGTATATTTTGTGCTTTTGGAATTATTCCTTTTAGTAAACACAAGGTTCAACAATTCTTTGGCAATTTTTGTACTTACATTTTCGGCTTTTGTTTCAGGTATCACAACACTGAAAAGCATAATAAAAATGATGGAGAACAGGAGCTTTTTCATGATTTTATTCATTTTTGAACTTAATTTGTCCGGTCTCAGGTAAGATCCCCGAATTCTTTTAGTATACGACGGATAGGCAGTGGAGTTCGTTGCATGTATGATCAGATTTGATTGTGAATTATTAAGATCACATCAGATCTTTGCTGAAGTCTAATTCAATTGTTCTGCTTTGGTAAAGGCCAGGTGGCTTAATACAGCTTTTAATTCACCATAAGAAATTTCATCACCAAGGGCTATCTTGGTATCAACTGTGCTTGATTCCGGATTTTGAATCAAATAAGCCATGATTTTTGCCACTTTAATTTTTGAAACGATTTCAAAAATTGAAATTTCTCCACTTTGTATGTAATAAGCAAGATGACCCTCAATTGTTCCGGTGGTAAAAGCCCGCTCTTTGGCAATTTCACTGATCGTCTTCCCTTGTTTAAACAAATCAAAACTTATTTTTTTGGTGTCTGTCTTTATTTTCTTCTCTTTAATTGGCAATTCGTGTAATTCCCTTTCGATACCCTTTTCCTTGCAATAAGCGTTTATAATTTCCAATAAATCGGTTCCATATTGTTTTACCCTCGTTTTACCCAAACCTTTAATGTTTTCCAGTTCTGGCGCATTGGATGGGAGGAAGCGTAAGATTTCCAGAATGGATTTTTGTGCCAGCACCAAATATAAAGGAACTCCCCATTCTCTCGCCAGATCATCCCTCCAGTTTCTGATTTCCTGATAAAGCTCAGGGTGAAGGATGTTTTCTGATGAATAAGAAGCGTTTAGCAAAGGACTCTTAATTGGTTTATAGTCTATTTCAGCATTTGATTTAGTCTGCAGATAACTTATAGTGCTAAAGCCATTCAAAGAAACCTTCAAGAGTGCAATTTTTATTGAAATTTCTTTGAAAAAATCGTCTATGATCCCTTTGATACTGATCCCAACTGCCTTATTATCAGTATCGGTATTTAATTTTTTCAAAGTTTCAAAAAGTATTGAACTGATTTTTTCATTGAAATAGGCACAGGCTTTTTTTATTCTGTTTTGAAGTTCAGTATTTTCTTCAGGAAGCATATTCCCAATAAAGTAATGTGACAGTTGTTTCTTGAAATTATCCGCTACTTCATAGATATCCTTTTCTGCAAGAGTCCGCATACTTTGAAGTAAATCAGTTACAGCCGGATCCAGAATGGTATGGTGATCTTCACTTAACTTTTTTAATTGGAAAAAATGAGTTTTGAGCAAACTAAAATCAAATAACTCAAAAATGAGAGATTGCTGAAAATCGATTCTTGAGGTATTTAACTGTTGTTCTCCCGGTTCATTTTGTTTGGCATTACGTGTATATTCAGAAACCGTCCCATCGGTTTTTACACTATTGAATGAGATTGGAGAGCGTAGAACCATGCCTTCAAAGCTTTTGCAACGACTTAGAGCTACGTACACTTGACCATGTGCAAATGCCAGATTTGCATCAATAACCGCTTTTTCAAATGTCAAACCCTGACTTTTGTGTATAGTTATAGCCCATGCAAGCTTGAGCGGAAATTGGGTAAAAGTCCCGATGATTTTTTCTTTGAGCTCTTTGGTTTCGGTATCCAGTTCATATTTAATATTGGTCCATACAAGGGGACTGACTTCAATTTCCGACAAATCATCAGGACATTTTACCAGAATCTGCTCATCAGATATTGAGGTTATGACGCCGATTTTGCCATTGAAGAAAAGCCGCTCTTTTGAAGGTTCGTTTTTTACAAACATAACCTGGGCACCTTTTTTTAGCTCGAGCTCGGCCACTGTAGGATAGGAGTACTCCGGAAAATCATCCTGAATGATTGCACGAAACTTATAAATTTGACCGGCCAGTTCTTTCAACTTTCCTTCATTAATTTCCTGGGCAGATTTATTGTGTGTTGTCAGGGTAATATAACCTTCCTCATCACCAGGATTAAAATCTGGGATATAACGCTGGTTCAATTTTTTTAGAACATTTTCATTGATCTGATTCTGTCTTACACTATTTAAAAGGTCAATAAAATTTGAATCGACCTGCCTGTATATATGTTTTAATTCAATGCTTACCGGCTCTGTGGCTGTCAAGGCCTTACTGCTAAAAAAAAACAGATTGGGATAATAGCTTTTCAAGATAGTCCAGTCCTCATCTTTAACAACAGGAGATAGCTGGTGCAAATCTCCAATCATCAGGAGCTGTACTCCTCCGAAGGGTTTTTTATGATCTTTAAAGCGTCTCAAAACCTCATCAATATGGTCGAGTGTATCAGCACGAACCATACTGATCTCATCAATCACCAACAGATCCAGACTTTTAATCAGGTTAATTTTTTCCTTACTAAAGCGCTTATAATCTGATTTAGTAGTGCTGCTAGGAATGTAAGGGCCAAAGGCTAATTGGAAAAATGAATTGATAGTGACCCCACCGGCATTTATGGCGGCAACACCCGTTGGGGCTACAACTGCCAACCGTTTTAATGAGGTCTTCCTAAGTTGATGAAGGAAAGTGGTTTTACCGGTTCCTGCCTTTCCTGTCAGAAAAATATTTTTATTGGTGTATTGTACAAAATCAAAAGCTAGGTCCAGTTGGGAATTCTGTTGCATTGAAGGAATAAAAACATCTATTGGTTTCATGGCAAGGTAAAAATTAAAATCTAATAACAGAATTAATCCCTTTTACGATCATCTAGAGCTTAAATGCTCAATCAGTAATGATTCATTTTGTTTAGCAATTCAGATGTATTTGTCAGTTTAAACGGCATTAGTGCGCCTAAAATGGATGTTAAATACCTAAAGATTTGTAAACTCAAAACCAGGAATAACGAAATAATAAATTGACCACCATTCATACTCTAGTGTAAAATATAATTTGAACTGACCTTCATGCGTATTTATTTCATGGTTTTCGCTTATGGCAATATAGCTTAGAAGTCCCTCTGCATAAGCCAACCCTATATCTTCCTTTATCTCAAAATTAATTTCTGTAATGGTAAATTTGCCATTTGTAAACTCAGGAAAGGAGTCAAAAACTTTGACTAATCTATCCATGACTCTATCCTTTTTCCAAACTCTTCTGTCTGGTAGTATAAGATCATCAGCAAGACTAAAGGAAATCTGCTCTTTCTCCTGACTGAACCAGGCATTGATAAATTTTTCAGCTTTATGCCTGATATCAAGTTTATGATTGGGATGAAATTCTTCATATATAAAATGCATGATCATACCCGGTAGATTTACATTCATCAACTTCTCTTCGAATAATTCTTCAGTGATGAATTTATATTTCGTCCGAAAGTCATAAGTACCCAAAAAGTCGAGTGCAATTTGTTTCTCGTTTAGCAGATCCATTATTTTGTTTAATGCCGCTTCAATGGAAGCGTCATTAAGTTTAGATTCAGGCATAAAAACAGGCTTTCCAATTAGGCCGAAAATATTGATCTCTTCTGCTTCAACTAATCCTTTCTCAAAGGCAAGCATGTTCTTTAGAAATATATTTTCAATAGAGGCAGGTGTATTTGCTGAAATATGTGCCTCAACACCCAGCTCGGCTATTAGTTTTAATTGTAATAATTCGTTCTCCATCCGCTTATTTTCATCCGGATCATAACTCATATGGAGATTTTCAGAAGAAATATTTTTCATAGGTCATTTTTTTAAGTTTTTAAATCAATAATTACAAAGCCTGAATAAAATTATATGATTTATTACACTGTAGGCAGGCACTGGTATGAGAGATTGTGTAAACGGTAAATTTCAGCACATCCTGGTTGACCGTTTACTCATTTCTTTAGGGATTAAACACATTTTTAATTAAATTCGAATGAACAGTAAA
>CAMBFY010000217.1 GCA_945865415.1 Sphingobacterium thalpophilum | reverse complement strand
AACTCAGATGTTCTGGGTTCAGCAAAAGGATGGGCTGGTGCATTTTTATATAATGAAAAGGCAAATACAGTCCTGAAGAACTTTTTTAAGCGCAATGATACCTTATCTGTAGGTATTTGTAATGGCTGCCAGCTGTTTATGGAATTGGAACTCATCAACCCGGATCATGAAGTTCATGGAAAGCTGCATCATAATATTTCCCATAAGCATGAAAGCGGGTTTACATCCGTCAAGATTCAGAAAAACAATTCGGTGATGCTTTCCTCTTTGGAAGGAGCTATTTTGGGAGTCTGGATTTCGCATGGGGAAGGTAAATTCAATTTGCCTTATTCGGAGGATCAATATCATATTGTCGCTAAATACGGCTATGAAAGCTATCCTGCCAATCCGAATGGTTCCGATTACAATACAGCCATGATGTGTGATTTAACAGGAAGACATTTGGTCATGATGCCGCACATTGAGCGTTCAACCTTTCCCTGGAACTGGGCCAATTACCCTGAGCGAGTTCAAAAGGATGAGGTTTCTCCCTGGTTAGATGCTTTTGTGAATGCTAGGAAATGGGTGGAGGAAAGCTTAAAGCTTAAAGCCTAAAACGGAAAGCCGGATTTGGGGGTTCATTGCAAATAGCTTTTCTATAGCAGAATTTTAATATTTTTAAATCCCCCGGGTATGATGAGGCCACTTCTATGTTTAACATTGCTGTTTTTGTTGGGTAATTCTGGTTTGAATGCTCAGAACATACAAATTGTACAC
This sequence comes from Sphingobacterium thalpophilum, assembly GCA_945865415.1. Lineage (GTDB taxonomy): Bacteria > Bacteroidota > Bacteroidia > Sphingobacteriales > Sphingobacteriaceae > Daejeonella > Daejeonella thalpophilum_A. Next base: position 4,126 of record CAMBFY010000217.1, on the reverse strand, counting down.
AAGGATAAGGATACAAGTCTTCGTGGATTGTCGGTTGTAGATAATTCCATAGCCTGGGTAAGTGGCAGCAAAGGCTGGACTGCCCTCAGCAAGGATGGTGGCAAAGCCTGGGAATGGAAGCAAATCAAAGGCTATGAGAACCTTGATTTTAGAGATATTGAAGGTTTTTCGGCCAGTAAGGCGATTATAGTGAGTGCTGGCACACCTGCTGTAATTTTGTTAACTAATGATTCCGGTCGGAACTGGAAGGAAGTTTACCGCAATGAATCTAAGGACATCTTTCTGGATGGGATGGATTTCTGGGGTACTGATCGGGGGATTATTTATGGTGATCCAATTAAGGGAAAAATGGTTTTATTGGAAAGCAGGGACGGAGGCATGAGCTGGCAAAACATCAGTGACCAGAATACAATTAACTTAATGGATGGAGAAGCAAGTTTTGCAGCAAGTGGCACTAACATTCGCACAGGAAAGGGAGGGAAGGTTTGGGTTGCTACTGGTGGTGTCCAATCCAGATTATTTAGATCCCATGATTATGGTTTCAACTGGGAAGCAATCAAATTACCGATCCGCCAGGGGAAGAATAGTACCGGACCATTTTCAATTGCATTTTATAAAAATAAGGCGGGAGTAGCGGCAGGGGGTGATTTTCTTTCAGATACCTCGAGAGTAAACAACCTGGTTCTGACAAAAAATGGGGGTAAAGACTGGTATAAACCAGGAATTCCATTATACGGCTATCGCTCTGCAATAGAATTTTTATCAAAAAAGGAATTACTTGCAAGCGGACCAAAGGGCACCGATCGTTCTACCGATGGGGGTAAAACCTGGATAAAGCTTTCTGATCAGGGATTTCATACGGTTAGAAAGGCAAAATCAGGCGATCTGGTTCTGCTGACTGGTGGGAACGGGCGTATTGCTATTTACAATCACTGAAGCAATTCAGCTGTCTATTTTAAGACTAGAACGCTATTATGGATCTTGAATTCAATAAAAATGAGGACAGCAATAAGCAGCTTGTCTATGAGGTGAAAAACCGGTTAAAGAAAATTTATGCCGGAGGTGGTGAAAAGGCTGCTGCGAAGCAAAAGGAGAAGGGAAAGATGCTGGCCCGTGAGCGAATCAGTTACTTGCTCGATTCAGATAGCAAATGGCTCGAAATCGGGGCATTTGCCGCAGAAGATATGTACCAGAATGTTGGTGGATGCCCATCAGCAGGTGTTGTTACTGGTATAGGCTATGTTTCGGGAAGGCAGTGTATTATTGTTGCGAACGATGCAACTGTAAAAGCAGGTGCCTGGTTCCCAATCACAGCTAAAAAGAACCTTAGGGCTCAGGAAATTGCTATGGAGAACCGATTACCGATTATCTATCTGGTTGATTCGGCAGGTGTGTTTTTACCAATGCAAGATGAGATATTTCCGGACAAGGAGCATTTCGGAAGGATTTTCCGTAATAATGCGATCATGAGCGGAATGGGAATTGTACAAATTTCCGCGATTATGGGATCCTGTGTTGCAGGTGGAGCTTATTTGCCGATCATGAGTGATGAAGCGATGATCGTTGAAGGTACAGGTTCGGTATTTCTTGCAGGAAGTTATCTTGTTAAATCCGCTATCGGGGAAGATATTGATAATGAAACACTTGGTGGTGCAAGCACACATTGTGAAATATCCGGCGTGACCGATTATAAACATCCAAATGATGCGGCATGCCTGGATTCTATCCGGAAGATCATAAGTATGCTTGGTAGTCCACAAAATGCCGGTTTTGACAGGATTAAACCTGCTGCACCTAAATTTAAAGAAGAGGAAATATATGGTTTGCTGCCTGAGAACAGGGAGAATCCCTATGATATGCGGGAGATAATTATTCGATTACTCGACAATTCTGAGTTTGAAGAATATAAAGCTTTATACGGACAGAGTATTATTTGCGGCTTAGGTCGGATTGATGGCTGGGCAGTTGGTATTGTTGCCAATCAGCGTAAAGTGGTGAAGAGTAAAAAGGGTGAAATGCAGGTGGGAGGTGTGATTTATTCAGATTCAGCAGACAAATCTGCACGCTTTATCATGAATTGTAATCAGAAAAAGATTCCTTTGGTGTTTTTACAGGATGTGACCGGTTTTATGGTAGGGAGTCGATCTGAGCAGGGTGGAATAATCAAGGATGGTGCTAAAATGGTAAATGTAGTTGCAAACTCTGTTGTTCCAAAGTTTACTATAGTGATTGGAAACTCCTATGGGGCAGGTAATTATGCCATGTGTGGCAAGGCATATGATCCGAGGTTGATCTATGCCTGGCCTTCTGCAAAGATAGCCGTCATGGGGGGACAGCAGGCGGCGAAAGTATTGCTTCAGATTCAGGAGGCTTCTTTAAAGGCAAAAGGGGAGTTCATTTCTAAAGAGAAAGAAGACGAATTGCTGAATGAAATAAAAGATCGTTATGATTCACAAACAACACCATATTATGCTGCATCGCGTTTATGGGTTGATGGAATTATTGATCCTCTGGAAACCAGGAAGGTGATTTCGATGGGAATTGAGGCCGCAAACCAGTCGCCAATAGAGAAGATATTTAATCCAGGTATTTTACAGACTTAATGAAAGATATGAAGTTTTTATTTGCTGTTTTAATGTTATTTGCGACTCTGGGTTTGAATGCGCAATCAGGAGCAAAAATCCATAAAAAGGCCATTGTTGTAGATACCCATGGAGACATATTATCCGATCAGATTAAATCGGGAATTGATATTGGTATTCGACAGAAGGATGGAAATTTTGATCTCGTTCGTGCGAAGGAAGGTGGATTGGATGTTCAGGTCTTTTCGGTTTGGAGTGATTATACCGGTGGATTTGCCTTGGCAAACCGGCAGATTGATTCGCTTGATGCCTTGATCAGGCGCCATCCTGATCAAATTGCCAAGGTAAGAACTACTTCAGAATTGAAATCGGCTGTGAGAAAAGGTAAAATGGCGGCTTTATTTGGTGTAGAGGGCGGACATATGATCGAAAATAAGATTGAAAACCTGGAAGCCCTAGCCAAACGCGGAATGAGGTATATGACCCTGACCTGGAATAACAGTACTCCATGGGCGAGTTCTGCTTATGAAGAAACTTTTAAAAAGGATAGTTTAAAACAAGTCGGAATCAGTGATCTTGGGAAAATGATTATCAGGCGGATGAATGAGCTGGGTGTGATCGTTGACCTTTCTCATGTTGGTGAAACTAGTTTTTACGAGGCCATTCAGGCTTCTACAAAACCTGTAATGGCTTCTCATAGTTCTGCTTATGTGTTTAATGCGCATCAGCGGAATTTAAAGGATGATCAGATCAGGGCTATTGCCAAAACAGGTGGTGTGGTTTTTGTAAATTTCTATACTGGTTTTTTAGACAGCACATATAGCGGCAAGCAAAAGCAGTATAATGATCGGCATAAAGCAGAACTGAGCGCTTTAATAGAGAAGTATAATAGTGGGGCCAGGGCTTCTGAGGAAATTAATACTAAATACCGTCAGGAAATGGAAGATATGCGTGCCCCACTAGCATTGCTAATAGATCATATTGATCACATGGTCAAACTTGTTGGTGCTGACCATGTTGGTTTAGGTGCCGACTATGATGGAGCAGAATCCTACCCAAAAGGTTTAGATGATGTTTCCAAGTACCCGCTGATCACCCAAGCATTACTGCAAAGGGGGTATTCGGGTAAAGATGTAAGGAAGATATTGGGGGGAAATTTTGTTAGGCTCCTTGGGAAAGCTAAAAGTTAAAAGCTTAAAACTGAAAGAAGGAATTTGAGTTAAGTCTGAATTTTCTACTTCTTATGGCTTTTATCCCGACTTAGGAGGGATCTTCGCCCAAATTAAAGACATTTGTAAATATTCCCCGAAAGCTATCACGCTCCATTTTAAGAGATCTCCCCTCTCGGAAAAATCATTGTAATATAAAAATTATTATCGCTCCTCGGGATGACGCTTAGCTACCATGTTGTTGTCTCTACACTCTCCACTAAATTAGATGTTCCACCAATACGTCATCTTCAACACCAGGAACCTGTTCTTGACAGAAAATGGTGAAGGAAGGTAATTATCAGTATAAACGATAAAGATGTCGGATGCGGGTTT
>CAMBFY010000216.1 GCA_945865415.1 Sphingobacterium thalpophilum | reverse complement strand
ACAGCCTGTTGAGCAAGAGAAGCAGCTCTTGAAATATCTTCATACGAAGAATTGGTACAAGAACCGATCAGACCTACTTCTAATGTTTGCGGCCATCCGTTTTCTTTGACAGCAGCAGCGAATTTAGAAATTGGCCATGCAGCATCAGGAGTGAAAGGACCGTTTATATGAGGTTCAAGAGTTGAAAGATCAATTTCAATTAGCTGATCGAAGTAATTCTGAGGATTTGCATACACTTCATCATCACCTGTCAGGTGTTCTTTAACCTGATCAGCAAGTGTTGCGATTTCAGCGCGCTCTGTACCTTTTAAATAGGTAGCTATTTTATCATCGTAACCAAACACAGAAGTGGTTGCACCAATCTCAGCACCCATGTTACAAATGGTTCCTTTTCCGGTTGCAGAAAGTGATCTTGCACCTTCTCCAAAGTATTCCACAATTGCTCCGGTTCCACCTTTTACGGTCAAAATGCCTGCCACTTTAAGAATTACATCTTTTGCAGAAGCCCATCCTGAAAGTTTACCGGTTAATTTCACTCCGATCAGTTTAGGAAATTTTAATTCCCATGCTAAACCTGCCATGACATCACAGGCATCTGCACCACCAACACCGATGGCAATCATTCCTAATCCACCTGCATTTGGAGTATGAGAGTCTGTTCCAATCATCATACCACCCGGGAATGCATAGTTTTCAAGTACCACCTGGTGGATGATACCTGCACCTGGCTTCCAGAATCCAATACCATATTTGTTTGAAACGGAAGCAAGGAAATCATAAACTTCTTTATTTTGAGTATTTGCAGTCGCCAAATCCTCGTCTGCACCAATTTTCGCCTGAATCAGATGATCGCAGTGCACCGTTGAGGGTACAGCTACTGTTGGTCTGCCGGCTTGCATAAACTGTAGCAATGCCATTTGAGCAGTTGCATCCTGCATCGCTACACGGTCTGGAGCAAAGTCAACATAAGTTATTCCACGCTCATGAGCTTCAGTTGCGTTCCCATCCCATAAATGGGCGTATAAAATTTTCTCTGTTAAGGTAAGTGGCTTACCAACAACTTTACGTGCTGCCGCAAGACGCGGTCCGTAGTTGTCATAAACCTTTTTGATCATGTCTAAATCAAATGCCATCTTATTTGCTTGATTTTAATTTATTTCCAATTATAACTGCGAGCGAAGTTACATAAAACGACCTTAAAAATGAACAGATATGGGTATTGAAAACGCAAAAAAATCGGAATTTTCTAAAAAATAACCGACAATTTTCAGAAAATGACAGTGTTGGGAAGTTAAAAACACATCAGTTTGATAAAAGGTAGCGTTAATTTATGCTATAAAATTGATCCGATAGTGCTCCTGAGCCATAAAATTTGATTTTTGAAAGCAAGGCTTGTGTTTTATGGGCTAGTTCAGCCCTTTCCTCCAGAGTATTTCCGGCTGGAAATCACGTTTAATATCAAGTTATCAAATGCCGGAAGATACTTCCTCCGGCAAGGTTTAGTTAACCGGTGTTGTTTTTCATAGGGACGGCAAGCCAGTTTAACGTTTTGTTTGTTATGGAGGTTCAGCCCAAAATTCAGTAACAGGTGAGAAAATTTCATTTGGCTTTAGCACGACAGCTATTAATTTTAGCGCTATTATGCCTAATGTCAAAGTATTCAGGAGATGAAACTAGTGCTTTTAAAACATCACATTAACCTTCATAAATCACGCCAGAAGTAGGGGTTTCTTTAAGTTCTATCCTTTTTAATTCCGGAATAAGCGGCTTTAACTTGTTCCATAACCAAATAGCCAGGATTTCACTTGTCGGGTTTTCAAGTCCGGGAATTTCATTTAATAAATGATGATCCAAAATATCGATAATGGGTTTGATACACTTTTTAAGATCTGCATAATCAATGATCCAGCCTGTTTTTTGATCGGGTTCACCTTCTACAAAAACACTCAACGCATAAGTATGTCCGTGCATGTTGGCACATTTATGTCCTTTTGGTACATGGGGTAGAAAATGTGCTGAATCAAAAGTAAATTGCTTGTAAATTAACATGCGTCAAAATTAAAATCTAAGCCAAAGATAAAAATGATCCTGATCAGTTTTTATGAATATTTTCAACCAGAATGCTGAATGCTGTTCCGCCGAAACCTGCGGCATTAATGAGGATTTTTTGCAGAGATTTCGACTGTTTTTGCATGGGAAGATATGGAACCTGAATAAATTGGTCGTGTTTAAGCATTAAGAGAGCCATTTCAAGACTCATAGCACCGGAAGCACCGAATGTATGTCCGATCTTCCATTTGTTTGAAGTTAAAAGAGGCTTTTTTTCACTAAATAAGGATTCAACTGCAATCATTTCAGAGCTGTCGCCCAATAGTGTACCCGGCGAATGCATGATTATAGCATCAACACTGGAAGGATCATGCCCTTCCAAAGCCATTTGCATTGATTTTTGAAGGCAAATAGCATCCGATGATAAGGAAGCTCCATGACTTATAAGCTCTGTGCCAAAACCTATACCTGTGATGAATCCTATCGCATTTTCAGCGTTGAGTTCCATACAAAAACTAGCTGCACCTTCACCAAGAATCAGAGTGTTTTGCTCCTTTTTGAGATCCATACTCCTGCATGGATAATCCTGATTAAGTGCGGAATATATCTTAAGAGCTTTCATCTGGGCAATAGTAAAAGCAGTTAAAGGGGCTTCGCTGCCACCTGCAAGAAAACGTGTGCAAAACCCTGCCTTTAGCCATGCAGCACCATTTGCAATAGATTGTAATGAAGTTGAACAGGTAGCTGAATGAGAAATTGTTGCTGCGCTGATGTTTTGGTCGCAAGCTACCCAGCTGGAAATATTTCCTAAAGTGGTGAGGGGTGAAGTAAGTGGATTCACTTTGTGTTTACCACCCTCTATAAACTCACTGTGGTATTTTTCAAAAATTGATGTTGCTCCTCTGGAAGAGCCTATACTAATACCAAACTCCTCCTTTGAATTCCATCCGGCTTGCTTCACAGCGATCCTTGATGCGTCAATTGCATAAAGTACACTAGGGTCAAGTTGCTGATACTTCTTTTCGTTGATAAGTCTTGAAATGGATTCTTTTGACTCCAAAGAAATACCCGCGACCCATTCTTCTTTATTAGTAATCTTTACTTTTTCAAAGCAGTGCTGATTATCCTGATACCTCTTCCAAACAGATTCAGTATCTGTACCCAAAGATGAAATGCTTCCATAACCACTGATCGCTATTTTTAAGTTTTTCATTTAGAATTATGCTGAATTTCTATTTAAAGTTGGGGACAATAAGCATCTACATTTATCTCGGTATAAATAATCAATAAACATCATACCATCTTAGGGCTAAATTAATTTTTCAAAGTGTTTTAAATTGGAATCCCTGTTTAGAAAGATTTTCAAGAACGAGCGGTAAGGCGTATTCAAGAATCCTGAATGCTTTCAGGCTATCGTGAAAAACAATGATTGAACCATTCTTACAATGCCTTAATACATTTCTTACACATTGTTCCTTTGAAATTCTTTCATCAAAATCGCCGCTCAGTACATCCCACATAATAATTTCAGTTGTGGGGTTTTGTCTTTTAATCGCTTTAATCTGCGATTTTTTTATTCTTCCATAGGGGGGTCTGAAAATGCGGGTACTCGTAAGAGTTGATCCTTTTATTACATTCTCAATATAATCCTTGTCGGAGGATTTCCAGCCTTTAAGATGATTGTAGGTATGATTTCCAATTGTATGCCCTTCAGAGATTACATCTGCCAGAATTGATGAATGCTTATCTACATTGTCGCCGATACAAAAGAAAGTAGCCTTGCAATTGAATTTTTTGAGCGTATTTAATACGTAGGGTGTAACAACTGGTATGGGTCCGTCGTCGAAAGTGATGTACACAAATTTCTCACTTCGGCTTTTATACCAAGTCAAAGTTGGGTAAAACCATCTTAACCAGAAGGGAGAATACGTTAAATACAATGCCTTTTACTAATTTATCACGAAGATAAATATGTTATTAATTAAATGATAGTATTTTAGCCCGGATTTGCATCCTAACCAATCTTGTTGAATAATATATGAAACATACAATCCTTAAGGTCTACAACAGTTTTAGTATTTTTGCCTTATTACTTGCCGGTTCATTTACAGATTCTGTTCTTGCACAGGAACGGATCACATTGAAGAGGGCAACCGAGCTAGTGATAGAGAATAACCTACAAATTAAGCAGGCTAAGTTTTCTGAGGCAATATCAGAGGTGAACCTGAATCAGTCTAAACTTGCTGTTTACCCTACATTAAATGCGAATACTGGCTTGAATTTTAACTATGGCCGTAGTATTGACCTAAACTCCAACCAGTTTATCAATCGTGCAATTACTTCCAATAATGCCACAGTTATCTCCAATACAAACTTGTTTCAGGGTTTCAGGAGAATGAACGAAATATCCCAAAACAAAGTCCAGCTTGAAGCGGACAAGAGTAATACCCAAAAAGTTAAGAATGATCTGGTTTTGGCTGTTGTCACGAATTATTTATCAGTACTAAATGCTCAGGATCTTTTAACTGCATCGAGGCAGCAACTGGATATTGCTAACCAGCAACTGGATATTGAGCAAAAATTCTTTGATGTTGGAAATAGAACATTGGCCGATCTTGCACAATCCAAATCTCAGAGGGCTACTGCTGAACTGAATGTTACCAATGCAAAGAATCAGGTGGATCTGGCTTTTTTAGACCTTGCACAATTGTTGGAACTTGATCCATCCATACCCTTTGAAATTGAAAAACCACAAATAGACAACATTATAAATGTTAACGCTGCTTACTCTGCCTTGGATGTTTTTAAAACTGCTTCTTTGAATTTCCCAGATATTAAACTTGCAGCGTTAAGAAAGC
>CAMBFY010000215.1 GCA_945865415.1 Sphingobacterium thalpophilum | reverse complement strand
CAGGTACCTTTTTAGCCTCCAGAGTTTTTGAGGATAATTCATCGGTTGCCACCCCACCCCTCATCACTTCAGCTTTATCATAGCCTTTGTCACCAGCAGCTTTCACATCAAAATGATGAATGTATTGATCAATTTTCAGAATGTCTTCTTTGGTTAAGGACGCCAGATTCTTTTCAACGGGTAAAAATTTTGAAAGTGCATCCGCAAATTTCCTGGTAAACAGATCAGTTAATAATCCTGAAAGTGTTTTACGTCCATTGGTTAATTTCTGAGACTGAATAAGTTCTGTAATAGTGTCATTAGGCAGGAGATCAATCGAAATATGTTCTCCGGGCCGCCAATAAGATGAAATTTGAAGGATCGCTGGGCCGCTTAAGCCCCAATGTGTAAACAATATGTTTTCCTCAAAACTTATGCGTTCATTCGAAACTCTGCTGAATATCGTATTTCCAGAAAGTAAGGCGTACCATTCTGCATCTTTACCGGTAATAGTGAGCGGCACGAGTGCGGGAGCTGTTTCGATGATCTGTAGACCAAATTGCCGAGCAAGCTTTAATCCAAAATCGCTGGCGCCCATTTTTTGTATGGGAAGTCCGCCTGATGCAATTACTACCTTAGGAACCCTGATTTCTTTTAATTTCCCTGCACTGGAATAACTAATTTTAAAATCTCCCTCTTCTGTCTTTAAAACCTCTTTTACCTCAGCATTGCAAATAATCTGCTGATCAAGATCAGCACAAAGCGACTCAAAAACCCGCACTATATCCTTTGCATTATTAGAAACAGGGAATAACTGTCCCAATGTTTTTTCTTTTCCAAAAATACCATTAGACTCAAAAAAAGCAATGGTATCCTCCACTGTAAACTGTGAAAATGCCGACTTACAGAAATGCGTATTAGCTGAAATAAAGTTGTATTCAGCCGAGTACAGATTAGTATAATTACAACGACCTCCTCCTGAGATAAGGATTTTTGCGCCTATTTTCTCATTTTTCTCAAAAATCAGAGTTCTTTTTCCAAGATATCCTGCCTGAATAGCACACATAAGTCCACAGGCACCCCCACCAATAATAACAGCATCAAAGTTATCGCTCTTTTTCATTCAGGTGGTCAATAAAAAGCTTTACCCTCAGGAAAACTTATTTTTTAAAGCAGCCAGCTTAATGGCTATATCGGTTTCAGGAGCTGCTTCCCTCTCCCTGGGCTTTTGAACATCATTTACAGTTGACTGCTTTGGAGCAGGATTATAATTTTGTTTTGGCCTTGGTTCTGGCTTATTCTCTGATTTCATTGAAAGTGCAATACGCTTTCTGTGCACATCCACCTCAGTTATTCTCACCATCACTTTCTGACTTACTTTTACGACTTCATTTGGATCTTTAATAAATTTATCGGCCATCTGACTCAGGTGAACCAATCCATCCTGGTGAACACCAATATCAACAAAAGCACCAAAAGCGGTGATATTAGTAATAATTCCGGGCAAAGTCATACCAACATGAAGGTCGGTAATGGCATTGATACCATCAGAAAAACTAAAGGCTTCAAATTTTTCCCTTGGGTCGAGTCCAGGTTTTGCCAGTTCCTTCAAAATATCATTCAGGGTTGGTAATCCAACGGTTTCACTCACATAATTCTGCAATTTGATCTTTTGACGAAGCTGTTCATCTTTCATCAATTCTTCAACCTTGCAATTCAGATCTTTAGCCATTTGCTCAACAAGAGTATAGCGTTCAGGATGAACCGCACTACTATCGAGTGGATGTTCAGCATTTCTTATACGTAAAAATCCCGCTGCCTGCTCAAAGGCCTTATCACCAAGCCTTGGAACCTGCCTCAGTTCAGATCTTCTTTTAAAAGCCCCATTCTTATTACGGTATTCTACAATGTTTTTTGCCAGTTGCGGTCCGAGCCCCGAAATGTAAGCCAGAATTTGCTTTGAGGCAGTATTTAATTCCACACCGATTGAATTAACGCAACTAATCACAGTATCATCCAGTGAGCCTTGTAATTGATTCTGATCCACATCATGCTGATATTGTCCAACTCCTATTGATTTTGGGTCAATCTTAACGAGCTCTGCCAAAGGATCCATTAAACGGCGGCCGATAGAAACAGCTCCCCTAACAGTAATATCCTTATCAGGAAATTCCTCCCTGGCAACTTCTGATGCTGAATAGATAGATGCTCCACTTTCATTCACCATAACAATAACAATATCAATTAATTGAAGTGATTTAACAAAACTTTCTGTTTCTCTTCCTGCAGTACCATTTCCAATAGCAATTGCTTCAATATTATACTTATCGGCCAAAAATTTTATGGTTTTTGCGGATTCCTTAGCAGCTTCAGCTCCATTATGGGGATAAATATTTGTGTTTTCAATTAACTGTCCCTGATTATCAAGGCAAACAAGCTTACAACCGGTTCTAAAACCTGGATCAATAGCCATAATCCGTTTTTGGCCAACAGGTGCTGCTAATAACAATTGGCGGGCATTATCAGCAAAAACCCTGATTGCTTCAGTATCCGCCTGCTTTTTGGTTAATAAACGGATCTCTGTTTCCATGGAGGGTTTTATCAAACGTTTAAAGGCATCTGCAGCGGCCTGCTGAACCTGCATTGATGATGGATTAGATCCCTTTAAGTACAGGTCCTCAAGAATTCTGATTGCATCGTCTTCCGGAACTTCTATGTCCAAAGTCAGTATAATTTCCTTCTCAGCTCTTCTTAAGGCAAGTACACGATGAGAAGGAGCAGTTTTTACCGGCTCTGACCAATCGAAATAATCTTTATATTTCTGCCCTTCAGTATCCTTTCCTTTAATTAGTTTAGAGTGAAAAGTGCCTGCCTTAAGGAACAATTCCCTCATTTTGCTGCGAAGTTCAGGCTGCTCTGCCATAAATTCCGCCAGAATATCCCTTGCTCCACCAAGTGCATCATCAGTATTCAAAACACCCATTTCATCATTGATGTATTTTGCGGCTTCGGTCTCGAGGTCTGCACTATTCTGGTTCATGATGAAATCCGCCAGTCCCTGTAATCCCTTTTCTCTGGCAACCGAAGCTTTGGTCTTTCTTTTTGGCTTAAATGGCAAGTAAATATCTTCCAAAACAGTCATGGTTTCGGCTTCCATGATTTGTTTTTCAAGTTCCGGACTCAATTTCTCAAGTTCGGTCATCGATTTTAAAATCGCTTCTCTACGCTTATCAAGTTCTTCCAGCTGTTGCATTCTGTCCCGAATAGCTGCAATCTGAACCTCGTCAAGGCTACCGGTTGCTTCCTTACGGTATCTTGCAATAAAAGGCACTGTTCCTCCTTCATCAAGAAGTTCTATTGTTGTCTTAACCTGCTTTTCAGACACTGATATTTCATCAGCAATTTTTTTACATTTATTTAAAGTCATATAATCAAATGATGTCTGCGAATTTGATACTATCTATTTTCATTTCAAAAAAAGCTTATCAACATTTAATGATAATTATTTGAGAATTCACAAAGCCTTTGAATTGTTAGATCAATTATTCTTAATTTTGATTCATGGATGAAACATCACAGTTAAGCGAGTTCGGTAAGATATTTATCTACCTCATCATGGGTGTTTTATTTGTACTTTTTACGTTTTACTTAGGAAAACTGGTTGCCCTCAAAAAGCCTAATCCCGAAAAATTGACATCCTATGAATGCGGTGAGGAACCTACAGGAAATTCCTGGATACAGTTCAATTCACGTTTCTATGTCATTGCCTTAGTTTTTCTACTTTTTGATGTTGAGTTAGCCTTTATTTTTCCATGGTCTACCGTTTTTAGTCAGCAGGAACTAATCAATGCCGATCCAAACTGGGGATGGTTTAGTCTGATTGAAATGTTCATTTTTATAGGAATTTTATTGATTGGTTTAGTTTATGTTTGGAAAAAGGGCGACCTTAACTGGATAAGACCAGAGCAAAATCTCCCTGTTTCACCTTCAATGATACCCCTTTCTGCATACGATGGACTAAATATGGAAGTATATCAAACCAAGACGTTTAGTGTTGACACTGTTCTTCCCGCTCCTGATAAAGTACTTTCTGAACCTCCTGTTTCATCAGCCAGACCAGGATTTACTCCAAAATTTAAAAAGTCCGCCCCGTGAGTTTAGAAATGAAAAATGATACCAGTTCGGTAATGATTGTTAAGGTTGACGACTTACTTAACTGGGCACGATTATCATCACTATGGCCAATGAGTTTTGGTATAGCCTGTTGCGCTATTGAAATGATGGGTTCCATGGCTTCAACATACGACCTGGATCGTTTTGGGGTGTTCCCTCGTCCTTCGCCAAGGCAATCGGATGTAATTATTATTGCAGGCACGGTCACCTTTAAAATGGCTGAGCGCATAAAACGTCTGTATGAGCAAATGCCGGAACCAAAATATGTGATTTCTATGGGTTCATGCACCAATTGCGGCGGCCCCTATTGGCAACATGGATATCATGTGGTTAAGGGTGTTGACAGAATTATACCTGTGGATGTTTACGTTCAAGGATGCCCCCCACGTCCGGAAGCACTTATTGGTGCAATACTTGAGCTACAAAAGAAGATTGAGCAGGAGAGCCTTTTAAACAGCTAAATTCGACTATTGAATTCTAAATAGTCTGTAAATGAAAATTCAATTTCATTTTCGGTTATGAAAACTATGGAAAATTGTAAAATCTCGTAGATTTCTCCTAAACTTGCAGCACTATGAAAGCATTTTACGGAGACCTAAAGCTTGGTATACTTGGTGGCGGACAACTCGGACGCATGTTGATTCAGGAATCAATCAATTACAATATTACCACCTTTGTAATGGATCCTGATAAAGAAGCCCCATGCAAGGATTTATGCAGAAAATTTGTAAATGGTTCATTAACTGATTTTGAGTCAGTTT
>CAMBFY010000214.1 GCA_945865415.1 Sphingobacterium thalpophilum | reverse complement strand
TTTCCAAGATTTCGCAATGGCTCTGCAACCAAAAACATAATAAGCGGCCAGCCAACAAGAAAACCGATCGAATAGATAAGTCCGTCGTAACCTTTAGTAGCTACCATTCCTGCTATTCCGAGAAATGAAGCTGCACTCATATAATCTCCTGCCAGTGCAAGTCCGTTTTGAAACCCGGAAATATTCCTGCCGGCAGCATAGAATTCAGAACCTGTTTTAGTTTTTTTGGCGGCCCAGTAAGTAATGTAAAGTGTAACTGCTACGAATAAGAAAAAAATTGCAATTGATACCGGATTTGCTGTTCCTAAGGTAGTTGGGGTGGCTTCCGGGCTAATTTGAAGTAATAGGTTCAAAGACATATAATTTATAGATATAAAAACTAGATAATTTCCTTTTTAATTTCCTTTACGGCCTCATCATAATAATTGTTAGCCCAATAAACATATGCGCCAGTGATTAACCAGGAAAACACAATAATCCCTAAGCCAATAATAATCGCCAAATTAAGCGATTCACCGATTGGCATTTTAAGTAATTCTTTATCATAAGCAACTAAAAGTAAAAAACCTATGTAAACAAAAAGCATGATAAAAGTAAAAGACAGTGAAATATTCCATCTGTTTTTTACAAGTTTCTTGAATGCCTGACTTTGAAGAATCTCGTGTGTGTTTGTTTTATTCATAATTTTAGCCCTAATAATATTTATAGATTGAATTGAAGGTTTTAATTTAGAAAATGTTTTCCATTGAAACCCCGGAAAATCGGTTTTATATCATGGAAATAATGCTGTTATAAACCAATGTATAATTCTATGAAAAAAAAATGAATAAGCTGCCTTAATGGAGTTAATCTTTTTAAAGTCATAAAATCGTTACGCTTTTGTTACACTCATTTTTTAGCTGCAAAGTTCTATCAAACCAGAGTACTCGCAAAGGCTATTTTTTTTGTAACTTTAAACATTGAAAAAAATACTCTCCATATTACTTGTATCAGCCTATCTGATTTCAACAACTGAATTTTACCAGGTGTTGAAATTGCCATTACTTGCAGAGCATTTTAATGAACATAAATCATTGAATCAGGGAACAACCTTCTGGGATTTTCTGGTCATGCATTACACCAACAATGACGTTAAGTATGCCGATCATGATAAAGATATGCGTCTCCCTTTTAAGTCTCATGAAGGTTCAACACATAGTATACTTTTTACATTTAGTAACAATCCTCAACTTTTTACACTAATCAAGCCAATAGTGATTGATTTGAACGAGTATAATCTTCTAGAAAATATCTGCTTTAATTCTGAATACCTTTCCAATATCTGGCAGCCACCAAAATACAGTTAAACAATTTTGTTAAATTCTAATTCTGCCTCTATCACAGGAGCAGAAATATTATTATTATTAAAAAATTGTTAAACAAGACATTTTATGTTAAACGCTATTATAGAGTTTTCCGTTAGGAACAAACTTATTATTGGATTGTTTGTTATCGGACTTATAGTTTACGGTACATATCAAACAACAAAACTACCTATTGATGCTGTTCCTGATATAACCAACAATCAGGTGCAGGTAATTACAGTTGCTCCTTCATTTGGCGCAACTGATATAGAGCGCCTGGTTACTTTCCCAATAGAACAAGCAAACAGTAATATCAAAGGAATAAAAGAAATCAGAAGCTTTTCAAGATTTGGTCTTTCATTAGTCACCATTGTATTTGATGATGAAATTGATGTCTATTGGGCCAGGCAACAGGTTACTGAGCGGCTTCAGCAGGTTCAATCTATCATTCCTCCGGGTATTGGAACACCAGAATTAGGACCAATATCCACAGGTCTTGGTGAAATTTACCAGTATGTAGTACGGCCTGAAAAAGGTTATGAGAACAAATATGATGAAACAGAGCTAAGGACGATTCAGGATTGGATTGTAAGACGCCAATTACTTGGAGTTGAGGGTGTTGCTGAAGTTAGCAGTTTCGGAGGGAAATTAAAACAATATGAAGTAAGCGTAGATCCTGATAAATTACAATCCTTCAATATTACTATTCATGATGTTTTCAATGCTCTGGAACAAGGAAATGAAAATACAGGCGGAGCTTATATTGAAAAGGGACCCACAGTCCTTTTTATCCGCTCAGAAGGACTTATTGGATCAAAAGAAGACATTGAAAACATCAGTGTAAAAAGTACCGAAAGTGGTTCACCAATATTCATCAGGGATGTTGCAGTTATCAATATTGGATATGCTACACGATTTGGCGCAATGACCTATAATGATGAAGGTGAAGTATCGGGAGCTGTTGTAATGATGCTCAAAGATGCCAATAGCAGTGAGGTCATCAAAAATATAAAAAACAAAATAGCAGCAATTCAAAAGACCTTACCCAAAGGGGTAATTATTGAGCCATTCCTTGACCGGACTAAAATGGTCAATAATGCCATTTCTACCGTACAGAAAAATTTGATGGAAGGAGCTTTGATTGTAGTCTTCATTCTAGTGCTTTTTCTCGGAAATTTTAGAGCGGGCTTATTAGTTGCCTCTGTCATTCCGCTATCCATGCTTTTTGCGATCATATTGATGAATACTTTTAAGGTTAGCGGCAACCTGATGAGTTTAGGGGCACTTGATTTTGGTTTAATTGTGGATGGAGCTGTTATTATTGTAGAAGCAGTAATGCACCAAATATCTCATGGTAACAGGTATGGAATAGTCAATCGTCTGAGTCAGTCAAAAATGGATGATGAGGTAAAGAAATCAGCGAGTAAAATGATGAATAGTGCAGTTTTTGGTCAGATAATAATATTGATCGTATATCTGCCTATTTTAAGCTTACAAGGCATTGAGGGCAAGATGTTTAAACCAATGGCACAAACTGTAGCTTTTGCACTTGTAGGGGCATTTATTCTTTCTATTACCTATATTCCTATGATGAGTGCCTGGTTTTTGAGTAAGAAAGTCAAACAGCAAGCTAACCTTTCAGACAGGGTAATGGACCGGATAGCAGGGTCATACCAAAATTTACTGTCAAAAGTTTTACGCTTTCCAAAAGCTGTTCTAGGTTCCGTAATTATTCTTTTCATTTCAGCTGTTTTTGTGCTAACAAGTCTTGGCGGGGAGTTTATTCCTGCTCTTGAGGAGGGTGATTTTGCTGTTGATACTCGTGTTCTGACTGGCAGTAACATAAATACAACCATTGAGAATACTACCAAAGTAGCGCAGATATTAAAAACACAATTCCCTGAAGTGATTAAAATTGTAACTAAAATAGGAAGTGGAGAAGTCCCAACTGACCCAATGCCAATGGAAGCGAGCGATATGATGGTTATTCTTAAAGACAAAGATGAGTGGACATCTGCAAAAACATTTGATGAGCTAGCAGAAAAAATGGGAGAAGCACTACAGGATATACCGGGAATAACTGCCGGTTTTCAATATCCTGTACAGATGCGTTTTAATGAATTGATGACCGGCGCAAGACAGGATGTGGTTTTAAAGATCTTTGGCGAGGATTTGGATACCCTGGCTAAATATGCAGGGAATCTGGGTAAAATTGTAAATACTGTTGAGGGAATTCAGGATTTGTTTATTGAACCCGTAACCGGTATTCCTCAAATTGTAATTGAATATAACAGAGCCACTATCGCCCAATACAATCTAAAAATTACAGACATTAATAAAATAGTCAATACGGCATTTGCAGGACAAAGTACCGGACTTGTTTTTGAAGGGGAAAAGCGTTTTAACCTGGTTGTCAGGCTAAATAATGAGAAAAGAAAAGACCTTGATGATGTCAGGAATTTATTAATTCCTAATCCTCAGGGAAGAAATATTCCTCTTTATCAGCTTGCCAACGTGTCAATTAAAGATGGCCCCAATCAAATACAGCGTGAAGATGCTAAGCGTAGAATTGTCGTAGGTTTTAATGCAAGAGGCCGAGATGTCCAAAGCATTGTGGATGAGCTGCAGTCAAAAGTTGAAAAACAAATCAGGCTTCCTGTTGGGTATTATGTTACCTATGGTGGCGCCTTTGAGAATCTTAATGCAGCAAAACAGAGATTGATGATTGCAGTTCCTGTATCTTTATTATTGATCTTTATACTTCTGTTTTTTGCATTTAATTCAGTGAAACAGGGCTTAATCATCTACACAGCCATACCTCTTTCAGCCATAGGTGGGATATTCTTTTTGGCTCTGCGCGGAATGCCTTTTAGTATTAGTGCAGGAATTGGCTTTATTGCTTTGTTTGGAGTAGCTGTATTAAACGGGATAGTACTGATTGCTGAATTTAACAGACTAAAAAAATCTGGACTTACAAATCTTAACAGAATCGTACTTATGGGGACAAAAACACGCTTACGTCCGGTAATGATGACTGATCTTGTTGCATCACTCGGATTTTTACCAATGGCTCTGAGTAATGGCGCCGGTGCCGAAGTTCAAAAGCCTTTAGCTACTGTGGTTATTGGAGGATTAATGATTGCTACACTTCTGACTTTATTTGTATTGCCCATATTGTATATTATTTTTGAGAAAAGTGGAAAATCTAAACAGTCAAAAATACCGGTAGCCTTAGTAATAATTTTTGCTTGTTCAGGAATTTTAAAAGTAAATGCACAAGAACAAATAAGTCTGCAGGCGGCGATTGATACGGCCCTGAAAAATAATTTATTAGTAAAAAACGAAAAACTTAAAGCTGAATATCAGCAAAAACTAATCAGATCATCGGCAAATTTACCACAGGCAAATCTCAGTACTGAGTTTGGACAGCTGAATAGTATCTATCATGATACTAGATTTGGCTTAAGTCAGTCTTTCAGTTTCCCAACAGTTTATTCCAATCAAAAAAAGGTTCTGAATGAAGAATGGAAAGCCTCGGTTTTAAGTATTTCATTAAAAGAGGCTGAAATCAGGAAAAGAGTATCTCAGATATATTATAATATCGTTATCCTGAAAGAAAAAGAAAGACTTTTATTACAGGC
>CAMBFY010000213.1 GCA_945865415.1 Sphingobacterium thalpophilum | reverse complement strand
TGTTTAAAAACCTGCTGAACCACATAGCCCAACTTCTCAGGAACTAAAGTAGATTTCACAACGATATTTGTACTAATTTCTTCTGGCTCTGCTTGACCCCGGTAAATCTTTGCAGTAATTGCTTTTATTCCTAATTGCAAATTACTAGTAGGGACAGCAACCGATTTTTCATCTGCAGCCTTTTTTAACTTAACCCCATCAGCAAAATAAACAACAGAATCAGCCTTCTCATTCAGCTTAAGTTCAAGATTTACAGAATCTCCAAAATTTACAGAAGTTCCGGCCTCAGGCATAACCCAGACAGAAGAGTCGTCACTTTTCTTCCCCTCATTGGAGCAATGTGTGAAAAATAAAATACTACAGACTGAGAAGTAAAAGAATTTAAATCGCATGGTTCAATTGTATTAAAAAAACATCCCTAATCTCATGGCCAGAATGCATCTTCTGTATGCTTGATTACCGGACCCTCAAATTTATTAAACAATATCGAAATAATATCAAAACGCACTTCATTCTGATGATTCATCAGATGAATATATTCTCCGGCTGCCATTGCAAGTAGTTTCTGTTTTGCCTTGGTCACAAAATCTTCGGGATCTGCAAACCGATTATTCTCCCGGGTTTTGACCTCTACAAAAACTATTACCGGGTTTTTGTAAGCAATCAGATCAATTTCTGCTTTCCTGAATCTCCAGTTTTCATCCAGTATTTCATAACCCTTTTCTTCAAGAAACTTTCTTGCAAGCAATTCACCCTGATTCCCAATGACATTATGCCGGGCCATTACTTCAAGATAACTGAACCCAGGAACAGTGAGATACCTTTCTCTACCTCCTTAACCTGCATATAGCGTCGCATCAGAATTGCCTGATTATCGGCATCCTGCTCATCCTGAATCTCGTCACGAATTTTTCTAAGAATCAGGTCGACCTTGCGCTTTTTTAAATGAAATATCCCGCCGAGTATGGTCGACCTAAGATTTTCAGTTTCATTTTTTACATAAATCTTTCTTTTTGAGTACCAGTTCTCACTGAGAAGATAGGGTGATGATACCATGGATATTGCCAGGTCAGCAATCTGATGATCGGAATTCTTAATAAAATCCTGCTCAGATGGAAGCTCCCCATTCTCAAGCTGTTTTTTATATTCTTCGATAATTTGAATACATAAAGGATGCTCAAAGGTGACATCAGCGAGATTCGAAATGATGTATGGCGCAATATAGGTATCAGTAATATCATCCCAATGAACCAGTTCATGCCCATAATTAAGCAGCAGCCGGACGATCTCTTTCTCCTGCGCCTCATCTGTATGGGAAATCCTGGTTTGCTCAATAAAATCTGGATCCGGAACATTTTCAGTCTGAAGCGGCTGAGGATTAAAATTAGTATCCTTTTTTATTTTACTCAGGCGAATTTTATTCAGCTCTGATATAAGTACCCTTTCTTCTATCTTTAGCAAAGAGCTACACTCCCTAACGAAAACCGAGGACTTGATGCCATCAGGGATTTTGGCAATACTCTCTACAACCTCTCTGATTATACCTGCTCTTTTAATCGGATCATTCCCAGCATCCTTTAAAAGAATACTGGTCTTAAAAAGTATAAAATCTTTTTTATTGCCTTCAATATGGCTTTTAAATGCAGCACTTCCGAACTTCTGTACATATGAATCAGGGTCATCACCATCAGGGAAAAGAACTATCTTAACATTCAAACCCTCCTCCAGAATCATATCCAGACCTCTGAGTGATGCTTTGATTCCCGCATCATCACCATCATAAAGTATCGTAATGTTTTTTGTAAACCTGCCGATCATCCTGATCTGTTCAATTGTTAATGATGTACCTGAAGAAGCAACCACATTCTCTATCCCTGCTTGATGCACCGAAAGCACATCGGAATAACCTTCAACCAGATAGCAGTTATCCTCATCACGCATGGCTTTCTTTGCGAAGAACAATCCATAAAGCACATTTGATTTATGATAGATGTCACTCTCAGGCGAATTAACGTATTTCGGAACAGCCTTATCAGTTTTTAAAGTTCTTCCCCCAAAACCTATAACCCTGCCTGTAAAACTATGGATAGGAAACATCACCCTGCCACGAAAACGGTCATAGAACTTATCATTTTCCTTTAGGATAGTCAATCCTGTTTGTTCAAGAAACTGAATATTGTAACCCTCAGTAAGAGCATTTTGAGTTAGAGCATCCCAAATATCGGGCGAATACCCAAGTTCAAACTTTTTGATGATATCATCCCTAAAACCACGCTCTTTAAAATAGCTTAGTCCGATACTTTTACCTTCTTCAGTCACATGCATTTGCTCCTGAAAAAACTTCGCTGCCCAGGCAGAAACGATATGCAGGCTCTCACGCCTGTCGTTTACTGCCCGTTCCTCAGGAGTATTCTCTACCTCTTCAATTTCAATGCTGTATTTATTGGCCAGATATCGGAGGGCTTCCGGGTAAGCTGCCTTCTCATGTTCCATGATAAACCTGACCGAATCGCCACCCTTGCCACAACCAAAACATTTGAAGATTCCTTTTCCTACGGAGACATAAAATGAAGGAGTTTTTTCGTTATGAAAAGGACATAATCCGATCATACTGGTACCCCGGCGTTTTAAAGACACGAAATCGCCAACAACTTCCTCAATACGGGATGTTTCAATAATCTTATCAACGGTGTCCTTTGGAATCAATTTTTTACTAGTGGGATTTAAAAATAGTGAAAGTATTTATCATTTACTCACCTTAGCTTCAAGCTCCGCGTACCATTCAGCACCATACTTCCGAATGAGAGGCTCTTTCAAAAATTGATGAACTGACACTTTCAATTCCTTCCCAAAGGCACATGCAGCACTACAGATGCTCCAACGATCATAATGGAGTACATCAAACTCGGGATATTTGGTGACTCGAATTGGGTATAAATGGCATGAAATCGGTTTTTTCCAGGCTATCTTACCATCTTCCCAGGCTTTTTCAATAGCACATTTACTGATTCCATTCTCCATGATCACGTAAGCACATTCTTTGTTAGTGTCCACACATGGCGTTGTATAATCGCCTTCAAAGTCCTTAACATAGGTACCGAACTCTTCAATGACAGCAATTCCCTTGTCAGTCATATAGGGCTTTACCAAAGGATATATTTCGTCTAACACCGCCAATTCGTCCCGCTCTAGAGGAGCTCCGGAATCACCTTCAATACAACAGATTCCTTTGCATTTATTGAGATTACAAACAAAATTTTCATGAACTACATCTTCATGAACCAATGTGCTTTGTATTTCGATCATAAAATTATTTAACTAAACCCAGAGGATACTTTAATCCATCAGCTGCCTTAAGCTCGAGCGTTACAGCACCTACAAGAATTTCTACATGTGCCTTTACAGGTATACGGTTTGCATCATCTGTTATCCAAAGGTATAATTTACTATCCTTTCTGAAAATTCTGCCGGGCTGTATCGACGGACTAAATTTAATACAATTGAAGGTGCCCAAAGCAGTTTTTATTCGCTCTCTGCCAACAAACTGTACTTCAAGCTTACTGATTCCATCACCCAGAAAATAATCCATATTGAATTTATCGCCCTGCTTTAATGTTGAAATATCCAGACTTCTGGCAAAGAAATAAGCAGAGACAACATCAAATGTCTGACCATTGCCCTTAAAGGTTCCTTTATTCGAGACTAGCTTTTTCTCATCCTGATAAAACCTTACTTTATCAGTTCGACGGTAATTTGCTTCTCGAATATTCTCTGTGTACAAATACGGTCTTAAAGTTTCCTTGTCAATATAGGAGTCATAACGATTCTTCACCTTGTAAAAAACGTTAAATGATCCTGCCGTACGGCCTTCTGCAAGAAGATGAAAAACAGGACGATTGTCAAATTTAGTTTCTGTCTCAAACACTTTTATTGATGCTTCTGCAGCAATAATAAAGCCGTAACGTAGTCTGTAGCTAAGATTCTCACCCGCTTTAAATACTGGTTCCTGAACGTTTTGCAGTCCCTGAGAAAATGCTGTTGAACAGGATATCAACAGGAGAAATAAAAATTGTATTTTAATCATTTGATGTTTAGTACAAAAAGTGAACCATCTCGTTCCGGATCAAGTCCGGAATGACACCCGGGATCAAGTCCGGGGGGTGACATCGAATTAGGGTTCGGAGTTGATCAAGTATGGTACTATAATACCAGATTTGTCACTTCCGCTTAAAAATAGGCACGGTAGAACAGGGTTCACCATACATAATGCTTTTAGCTATATGACTGAGCCTTACGGTAAGCTCAATATAGGATGATGATGGGATAGGAATTTCCCCACAACCTTTAATTACAACACGCTGATCCCGATACTTTTCAAGATCTAATTGATTTAATTTACGATCGAAAAGAACAGTTTCAAGTACTTCAAGATTTCCGAAAACTACTGTTTCTGCAAATGGAGCCATCTTATTTGCAAGCAGCATGTAGGCCCATGTTGGAACAATTGCATCAGCTGAACAACCGATAGCAACATGCTTACCGGAATAGGATTCCCAATTATGTTCTTTTATGAATTCTCTGAAATCTTTTTCACGGAGCATTAATCCATGGAAAAGGTTATCCTTAATATCATAAAAAAAACGTTCTCCAGCCGGATAAAGTTCTGCCAGATCAAAGCTTATGAGTCCGCTCTCGGCAACTCTATTAATTATATTTTCCTGAACTTCCATCTTCTCTTCAAATTATTGAACAGCTAATTCCTGATATTCAAAATTGGCTACAAAAAAAATCCGGAAGCGAACAAACACTTCCGGATATAAAGTTAATGAAATTAGATGTTAAAAGAACTTAACACGATTATCCTTGATCTTTGAATTATCACGTAATACCTTAAAAGCCTCACCTGAAGAACGCTGTACAAGTGCCTGAGATACCTGAACCTTTTGTTTAAAGGCATTGGTAAGGGGTGCTGGTTTACTAAAGCCATTCACT
>CAMBFY010000212.1 GCA_945865415.1 Sphingobacterium thalpophilum | reverse complement strand
CGACAGATCAATTAGCAACCCCATTGAATTTGTGATGACCAATGTGGTTGGAACAGTAAATCTTTTAAATTCGGCACGGCATCAATGGAAAGATGATTATAAATCACATCGGTTTTATCATGTTTCTACCGACGAAGTTTATGGAAGTCTTGCAGAGGAGGGCCTTTTTACAGAGAAAACCGCCTATGATCCCCATAGTCCTTATTCAGCTTCAAAAGCGAGCTCGGATCATTTTGTCAGATCTTACCATGATACCTACGGGATTGATATAGTGATTTCAAATTGTTCAAATAATTATGGTTCTTTTCAATTCCCTGAGAAACTCATACCCTTGTCAATTAATAATATTAAAAATAATAAGCCCATCCCGGTTTATGGTAAAGGGGATAATATACGTGACTGGTTGTGGGTTGAAGACCATGCTAGGGCAATTGATGTGATCTTTCACAAGGCATCAAGCGGAAGTACTTATAATGTAGGAGGGCACAATGAATGGACAAATATTGACCTTATTCATTTGCTTTGCAAAATTATGGATGAAAAGCTTGGAAGAGCACCAGAAACATCAGCAAAACTGATCACATTTGTTACCGATCGCGCAGGCCATGACCTGAGGTACGCAATTGACTCTTCAAAACTACAAAATGAACTTGACTGGAAACCTAGTCTGCAATTTGAAGAGGGATTGGAAAAAACTGTGGAATGGTATCTTAAGAATGAGGAATGGCTACAGAATGTAACATCAGGTAACTACCAGTCTTATTACGTAGATCAATACGGAAAGAGATAATTTACTTTTGTCTTGGTTCTTTGCTCTTTACTCCTTAATCAAATAGTTAGAACCTTTCTTATCTTGGTTCTTGGTTCCTGATACCATTTAAACTATTCGTATCTCAATGACTCTACCGGATCGAGTTTACTTGCTTTTACCGCAGGATAAAGTCCGGAGACTAAGCCGACTCCAATACACAAGGATAAACCTAAAATCGTCCAGCCCCATGGCATAATAAATGAACCCCCCATGACCATCGAGAGCAGGTTACCTATCAGAATTCCAAGAAAAACTCCTGTAACGCCTCCCATTAGACAAATAACAATAGCTTCAATTAAAAATTGACGTCTGATAACAAGAGGTGTGGCTCCAATGGCTTTCCGAATGCCAATTTCACGGGTTCGCTCAGTTACAGATACAATCATTATATTCATTAATGCTATTGCAGCACCAATTAAAGTGATGGCACCAATTACAATACCTCCAATTCTGACGAATTTTAAATTGTCGACTAGTGTTTGAGCTATGGCATCACTTTTTGTGATTTCAAAATTGTTGTCATCGGCAACTTTGAGATTTCGAATATTTCTAAACAGCGAAGTTGCTTCACCAATTGCAGATTCCATTTGGGTTGGATCATCACTCATAACCGAAATAGTGTAAGACGGACTTTGAATGGTCATCACTTGCTTGGCTCTGTAAAGTGGAATCACGCAGATTTTATCTCCCCCAAATCCAACACTAGAGCCTTTTGCTGCCAAAATGCCGATGATCCTGAATTTGTTATTTCCGATACTGATTGTTCTGTTTATGGGGTCTAAATTGGGAAATAGACGAGTTTTGATTTCATCTCCAATAATCACAACACTGGTGCCAAACTCTAATTCCGCTTGTGAGAAATTTCTTCCGGCGGCAATTTTATATCCCGCAGATTGAATATAATTTTCGTCTGCACCCAGCACTGAAATATTCGGATTAGTTTTTTCATTGCCATATTTTACCGTTCCCCCAAATGATGCAAAAACATTTACAGAGATCATTGCAGGAAAAGTGAAGCTATTTTTAAATTCCGTTGCTTGTCTATAATCAATTGATTTATAACGTTTTGGCCTTTGTCCGCCACCACCAATCCGGATTCCGATACCTCGGTTTCTAATTGTAAAGGAATTAGCGCCCATACTTGAAAAGGTATTATTCAGGGAACCTTCAATAGCATCAATAGATGTTAAAATACCAACCAGTGCAGTTAAACCGATTGCAATGATAATGGCAGTTAAAAATGTCCTTAGCTTGTTGCCCTTTACAGATTGCATCGCCACTTTGACATTTTCCGAATAACTCATTTTTGTTGCCATGGTATAAATATAAAAAGTCCTGCTGGTTTGACAGCAGGACTTCATGAAATGTTACAAATTTTTTCTAAACTGAAAATGATGTTCCACAGCCGCAGGTACTGCTTGCATTTGGATTGCTGAAAGTAAAGCCACGGGCATTTAATCCATCTTTAAAATCTACTTCCATTCCGGCTAAATATAATCCATGAGCCTTGTGCATAAATACCCTGATACCATCAATATAATATTCCTGATCACCATCTTTTTGCTGATCAAATCCCAATACATAGTTCATTCCGGCACAGCCTCCACCTTCAACACCAAGACGCAATCCGTAGTCCTCACCCAACTCCTGTTGCTGAATGAGTTTTATGATTTCTTTTTTGGCACCATCTGTCAGTGTAACAGGTGCAGTAAGATTAGCGATTTCTGTGCTCATAATTCTTTTAAAATCTTATCACAAATATACATGAAATTGCTCACTTTTGTTTTAGTCAAAGGCATTTTGACTATCTGTCAACAATTACATAGAAATGACTGAAACTGAATTTATACTCGATCTCTTAAAATATGCATTTGCCGGGCTGATTGTATTTTTTACCGGATGGTATGTTGTTAAGACCTACCTTAATGAAAAATTTAATTTCCAGCGAATGGAACTTAAAAAGGCTGGATTGAAACATACCCTTCCTTTGAGACTCCAGGCTTATGAAAGAATTGTTTTATTCCTTGAAAGAATTAATCCTGAAAGTATGTTGATTCGTCTTCACACTCCTGGAATAAGTGCCCGTGAAATGCAGACTTTGGTGATTTCGGAAATCAGGTCAGAATATCAGTATAATATTTCTCAACAGATTTATATGAGCGACAGCGCCTGGAAAACGGTCAGGCAAGTCAAAGATGAAACCATTAGTATGATTAATAATACAGTCAATGTATTGCCTGAAAATACTTCTTCAGTTGATTTAAGTCGGGCAATCCTCAGTCATCTGGCGAATCTGGAAAACGAAAATCCTTACGAACTTGCATTACAGATAGTGAAGAGTGATATGCAGTCTTTATTTTGAAAGAATGAGCGAGCATAAAATTAAATCAAGTTCCGGTATTGAAATAAAGGAAGTTTATACTGATCCAAAAAGTATTGAATTGCCGGGTGAATTTCCATTTACCCGAGGGATACAAAAGGATATGTATCGCGGCAAAATGTGGACAATGAGGCAATATGCCGGGTTTTCTACAGCTGCAGAATCTAATAAACGATACCATTATCTTCTGTCACAGGGAACAACAGGACTTTCTGTTGCCTTCGATCTTCCTACACAAATCGGATACGACTCCGATCATATGATGTCGGAGGGTGAAGTTGGTAAAGTTGGGGTTGCAATAGATTCATTGAAAGATATGGAGATACTTTTTGATGGAATCGACCTTCAGAAAGTGAGTAGTTCAATGACCATCAACGCAACAGCCCCGATTTTACTGGCTATGTACATATGCTTGGCAAAGAAGCAGGGTGCAGATTTAAAACAGATATCCGGGACTATTCAGAACGATATATTAAAGGAATATGCAGCAAGGGGTACTTATATTTATCCTCCTAAAGCTTCCATGCGATTGATTACAGATATTTTTGAATTTTGTAGTGTTGAGCTTCCAAAGTGGAATACGATTTCTATTTCAGGATATCACATTAGGGAGGCAGGTTCTACCGCAGTACAGGAATTAGCATTTACTTTGGCAAACGGCAAGGCCTATCTTCATGCAGCGATGCAAAAAGGTTTAGATATCAATGTATTTGCGAAGCGGATTTCTTTCTTTTTTAATTGCCACAATAATTTTTTTGAGGAAATTGCAAAATTCAGGGCAGCACGCAGAATGTGGGCAAAATTGACTCAAAGTCTTGGGGCGACAGATCCTTCTGCACAAAAACTCCGTTTTCATACTCAGACTGGTGGTTCAACCCTGACCGCCCAGCAACCTCTTAACAATGTAATCAGGGTAAGTAATCAGGCAATGGCAGCAGTACTTGGCGGAACGCAGTCACTTCACACCAATGGCTATGATGAAGCTCTTTCACTGCCAACGGAAGCAGCAGCTAAGGTTGCCCTCCGTACCCAGCAAATCATTGCATGTGAAAGTGGTTTGACCGACACCGTGGACCCGCTTGCAGGCTCCTTTTTTGTTGAGGCACTTACTGATGAGGTTGAATCAGCCGCATGGAAATATATAGATATCATTGATTCTAAAGGCGGTTCAGTTGCAGCCATAGAAGAAGGGTATATTCAGAATGAAATTGCTGCTTCGGCTTACCAATATCAAAATAAAATTGAAAGTGGTGAAACCATTTTGGTGGGCGTTAACAAATATGTCGATCAGGAGGGAGTAAAACCTGAAGGTTTTAGAGTTGATGACTCCATTCGTAAAGTTCAGATGGATAAATTGATTCAACTAAGGGTCGATCGGGATAACTTAGCTGTTAATAATGCACTGCTTGAACTGACTAATTCAGTTAAAAATGGATTGAATACTATGCCTTTTATAATCAGTGCAGTTGAAGTTTATGCCACACTTGGCGAAATTGCGGATACATTCCGCAAGGAGTTTGGAGAATATTAATTCAGTTTTATTTTTGGCTAGTATTCTTAGTACGGTCTGGTCATTTTTTTAAGATATTCTTTAAATTAAGTGCTTAATCTTTTGTTACCGGACTAGCTTATTGTTCGGGTTGTTGAAATATTTTATCAGTTGAATAATTAGTTGAATAATAACGGTTTTTATACTAGAAAATCCTTGTTAAATTAATGTATCCTACTGTTTAACAGAAAGTTAAAACTTATTTGAAAAATTAGTTTTATAATCCGATTTTTTTCCGAATATTGAACTCTTCAAAGAGTT
>CAMBFY010000211.1 GCA_945865415.1 Sphingobacterium thalpophilum | reverse complement strand
TGCAAATTCTTCTGAATATCCTGCTGAACCTTTGGAGTTGCGGTGGCTGTAAGTGCAATAATCGGAATTTGATCGCCTATATTATCAATTACCTGACGAATTCTTCTGTACTCTGGTCTGAAATCGTGTCCCCATTCTGAAATGCAATGGGCCTCATCAACCGCCACGAATGAAATTGAAATCCCTCTTAAAAATTCTACATTTTCAGGTTTGGTAAGTGACTCAGGTGCCACATAGAGTAATTTAGTTTCTCCTTTAGTTACATCTTCTTTTACCCGGGTGATTTCAGATTTATTTAAGGAAGAATTTAAAAAATGTGCAATACTATCAGTACCACCAAAGGCTCTTAACTGGTCAACCTGATTTTTCATCAGTGCTATCAAAGGTGAAATTACAATAGCTGTACCCTCGCTCATAAGTGCAGGCAATTGGTAACAAATTGATTTTCCGCCCCCTGTTGGCATAATTACAAAGGTGTCCTTCTTTTGAAGAATACTGGTTATAATTGCCTCTTGATCACCTTTAAAGTTATCAAAGCCAAAAAAATTCTGTAAATTATCGAACAAGGATTTGTTTATTTCCATTGTCTATCTGGAAAAAATTGAAGATAAGCCATAATAACAGTCAAAATAACATATTTTTGGGATTAATTATCTAATTAATTAAAAAAATATCATTGAAAAGCAATAATGAAATTTTAGAAATTGCAAGAAAAACACTTCATCTTGAAGCTGAAAGTGTAAAAAGGCTCGCAACTCAGTTAAATGATAATTTCCCGGAGTTAGTACATCAAATTCTGTACCTAAATGCCCGAGTTATAGTAACTGGCATTGGAAAAAGTGCAATAATTGCCCAAAAAATAGTTGCTACTTTCAACTCAACCGGTACCCCATCTATTTTTATGCATGCAGCGGATGCAATCCATGGTGATTTAGGAATGATTCAGAAAGATGATTTGGTCATTTGTATCTCAAAAAGTGGTAATACCCCAGAAATAAAGGTTTTGGTACCATTATTGAAACAAGGAGGAAATAAATTGGTTGGAATGGTAGGAGATAAAAATTCGTTTTTAGCTAAGCAGGCAGATTGGATTTT
This sequence comes from Sphingobacterium thalpophilum, assembly GCA_945865415.1. Classification (GTDB taxonomy): domain Bacteria; phylum Bacteroidota; class Bacteroidia; order Sphingobacteriales; family Sphingobacteriaceae; genus Daejeonella; species Daejeonella thalpophilum_A. The sequence goes on along the minus strand of CAMBFY010000211.1, from coordinate 3,944 downwards.
GGACACTTCCGTTGATCAAGAAGCATGTCCACACAATCTTGCACCAACCACTAGCACCACTGCTCAATTGGCAATGGGTGACGCTCTGGCAGTCAGTTTGCTTGAATGCCGGGAATTCAGTAGTGCTGATTTTGCAAAATACCATCCTGGAGGAGCATTAGGTAAACGACTTTATCTTAAAGTAGCAGACCTGGCCGCTCAAAATGAAAAACCAATGGTACCTTCAGATGCCACTGTTAGAGAAGTGATTATCGAAATAACAAAGAATCGCTTGGGTGCTGTTGCAGTAGTTGATCATGGGACTCTAAAAGGATTAATAACAGATGGCGACATAAGACGAATGTTGAATAAAAATAGTACCATTGATGGCCTGAATGCAGCGGATATGATGACAGTTTCTCCAAAATTTATTGACAAGAATGAACTCGCTGTGAATGCACTAGAAATATTAAGGGAAAATAATATCACCCAAATACTCGTAGGAACAGAAACAAAATTTGAAGGCTTTGTCCATCTTCACGACCTTTTGAAGGAAGGCATCATTTAAAAACATTTAATAAATATGAAAAATCATTATGCCCTGATAATGGCAGGAGGAATTGGCAGCAGATTTTGGCCAATCAGTCGTTCTGCCCACCCAAAACAATTTATAGATATTTTGGGTTCAGGAAAAACACTTATACAACAAACCTTCGAACGATTTTTAAAGATTGTACCGAAAGAAAACATCTTTATACTGACCAATGAATCTTACATTCAACTTGTAAAAGAACAACTTCCCGATTTGGATGATACTCAAATACTTGCAGAACCAATTATGCGCAACACCGCTCCTTGTATTGCATATGGAAGTCATAAGATATTAAAGTTAAACCCTGAGGCTTCCATTGTTGTTGCACCTTCAGACCATCTTATTCTGAATTCGGAAGAATTTACCAGATGCATAAAAAAATCTTTGGAAACAGCTTCAAAGCATGATTGCCTCATCTCGCTGGGTATTAAGCCTTCAAGACCCGATACTGGATATGGCTATATTCAATACAATACAAAGAAAATTGATGATGATTTTTTTATGGTTAAAACCTTCACTGAAAAGCCAAACAAAGAATTAGCCAAAACCTTTGTTCAAAGTGGCGATTTTTTATGGAACGCAGGAATATTTGTCTGGTCGGTACAAAGTATTCTTAATTCTTTTAAAAATCATTTGCCTGAGATGAATGATATTTTCAAAGAAGGTGAAGCAGTTTATTATACAAAAGATGAGCAGGAATTTGTGCATACTGCATTTTCACAATGCACCAATATCTCCATTGATTATGGAATCATGGAAAAAGCTGAAAACGTCTACGTTTTACCCTCGGAATTTGGCTGGTCAGATCTTGGAAACTGGTCTTCTGTTTATGATCTATCAGAGAAAGATTATGTTGGAAATGCAGTTATTCCTTCTGAAATGGTTATAATGTACGATTCATCAAATTGTATGGTTAACGTCCCAAAAGGTAAGCTGGTTATTATGCAAGGCTTGCACGACTTTATAGTAGTAGAGTCAAACAATACCTTATTAATTTGCCCGCGAAGTGAAGAACAGGCGATTAAACAAATTGTTGGTGATGTAAAACAACGGTTTGGATCAGAGTTTATTTAACAGTTAACTTTTGCCTTACAGCCTCGTAGAGCAAAATACCCGCAGATACTGAAACATTCAAAGACTCAATCTCACCGTACATTGGAATCTTTGCAAGATGATCAGATATCCTAATCAGATCGGTAGAAATGCCACTTTCTTCCGAACCCATAATAATCGCTGTTGGAGCTGTATAATCAGGCTGATAAAGAAAATCATTGGTTTTTTCGGTACATGCAACTAGCTGTAAACCAGATTCCTGCAAAAATTTAGCGGTTTTTGTTAAACTATCATGACGACATACAGGAATCTTATATAATGCACCTGCAGAAGTTTTTATGGCGTCAGGATTGATTTGCGCTGAACCTTTTGCCGGGACTATCAAAGCATGTACACCAGCACATTCTGCAGTACGCGCAATGGCACCAAAATTTCTAACGTCGGTAATTCCATCCAGAATTAAGATTAGAGGTACCTCTCCTCTTTCGTAAATACCTGGTATTATATTTTCAATTTTATCGTAACTAATTGGTGAAATAAATGCAACAGCACCCTGATGGTTCTTAGTTGTTAAGCGATTTAACTTCTCAATTGGTACCAGTTGAAAACCTATCTCTTTTTCATTTATTAAAGCTCGAAGTTCTAAAATTATACCACCACCTAGTCCACGTTGTACGTATAGATTCTCTATTTCTTTACCACTCTTGATGGCCTCAATAATTGTCCGGATTCCAAATACCATTTGGTTAGACTCGTGGCCATCATTGTCACGCCTTCTTTTGAAAGAGTTAGTGTTCATTTCTATTGATTATAGTAAAAGACTAAGTTAGATTTTATTTCCATTTTCGTATAATTGACTCAATTAAATAAAATCAATTTAAAGTTTATCAACACCCAAAAAAGTTATTAACAATGTCATTAATTAACCTCAGAGCTGATTATTTACGATTTAATAATTTTTTAAACATTTTATGTTAACAAAAAAGCGATGCAGAGAGCTTAAAGTAAATAGTGTGAATTGCTAAAAAAATACGGTGTGAAAAACTAAAAAAAATACACTTCAATTTTTGTATATTTTTGTTGTCATGAGTTTAGAAAAAGATCAGAATTTTAATAAAAACAACAAAAATATAATTTCAACTGAGCGTCGTAACAGGTTATCTACCATTGCAAGTGGTTTGGGTAAATTACCACCTCAGGCACTTGATTTAGAAGAGGCTGTATTGGGTGCACTGATGCTAGAAAAGGATGCGCTCTCTGCTGTAATCGATATTTTAAAACCTGATGTTTTCTACAAAGACAGCCATCAGAAAATTTTTGAAGCCATACAGGCACTTTTCCAAAGATCATCCCCAGTTGATATACTGACTGTTACTGCTCAACTGCGTCAGCAGGGTGATCTTGAAATGATTGGAGGGGCTTATTACATCACAGAACTTACCAATCGTGTTGCCTCGGCAGCAAATATTGAATATCATGCCAGAATCATATCTCAAAAATTTATTCAAAGGGAGTTAATCAGGATTTCGACAGAAATTATAAGTAATGCTTATGAGGATACTACTGATATCTTTGACCTGCTTGATCATGCTGAAAAAAATCTCTTCGATATTGCTCAAAACAATCTAAGAAGAGATTCCAGAAAGATGGACGATATAATCCGGGAATCACTCGAAAATCTGGAAAAAATAAAAGATAAAGTCGATGGCCTAACTGGTGTACCATCTGGATTTACCGCTCTTGATCGTATAACTTCAGGATGGCAACCATCTGATTTAGTCATCATTGCAGCAAGACCTGCGATGGGAAAAACAGCATTTGTATTGAGCTGTGCACGTAATGCTGCTGTACAGTTTAATAAACCAGTGGTTTTTTTCTCCCTGGAAATGTCATCTGTACAATTAGTTAACCGTTTGATTTCCGGAGAGACCGAAATAGAACAGGAAAAAATAAAAAGAGGACATTTAGCGGAATGGGAATGGCAAAAACTTCACTCTAAAATAGGAGCACTCACAGAAGCACCTTTGTTTATCGATGATACTCCGGCCTTGAATATTTTCGAATTCAGGGCAAAATGCAGGCGTCTTAAAGCTCAATATGATATCCAGATGATCATTATTGACTACCTGCAACTCATGCATGGAAAAAGCGATGGAAAAGGTGGAAACCGCGAACAGGAAATTGGCAGTATTTCAAGAGCTTTAAAATCAGTGGCCAAAGAACTAAACGTTCCGGTGATCGCCTTATCACAATTGAGCCGGGCAGTAGAAACCAGACCAGGAGCCGCCAAAAAGCCTGTGCTATCTGATTTACGTGAGTC
>CAMBFY010000210.1 GCA_945865415.1 Sphingobacterium thalpophilum | reverse complement strand
CGCATATTCTATATGCCGAAAAGCAAGTGATTAAAGAACGGATCCTTCGTTTGTTCGAGCGCATGCGCGGCGAGGATGGCTTTATTTTCAACCTTGGTCATGGAATTATGCCAGACATTCCTTTTGATAATGTGAAGTATGCGGTGGAGCTTGTTAAGGAGTTTAGGTACGAGGACTGAGGCCAGAGGACTGATGTCTGAGTTTGGAGGTCTGAGGTCTGAGGTGCTGGTGCTATATTACTACCATAGATTTTAAGGATTTTGGTTTTAAGTTTATGTATTATATAATTAACGAATTGGCTTTTAGCTTTTAGCTTTCAACTTTATGACGTACCTCTACCTCCAGGCTATTCATATCATTTTCGTGGTCAGCTGGATGGCGGGGCTCTTTTACATTGTACGTCTCTTTATATACCATGTTGAGGCGAATGAAAGGCCTGAACAGGAACGCATCACACTTCAGAAACAGTTTGAGATCATGCAGCATAAGTTGTGGTATATCATTACCACTCCTGCAATGGTGCTATCGGTTCTTGCCGGAGTCGGTATGATCTGGCTTAACCCTGCATTATTGAGTATGAACTGGATGCTAGTTAAACTAGCTTTCGTTTTGGGACTGCTGATCTATCATTTTATCTGTCAGAATATAATAAATAAGCTAAAAATAGGTGTTTTCAACTGGACTTCCACCCAACTGAGATTCTGGAATGAACTGGCAACAATCTTTCTGGTGGCGATTGTTTTTACAGTGATCTTGAAGAGTGCGGTGGATTGGATCTATGGCTTAAGCGGATTGATCCTTTTCAGCGCGGTCATCATGGCTGCGGTAAAAGTCTATAAGTATTATCGGATTAAAGAAAATAAAAAATAATTAACGTTGGATCGTAGCCTTTAGATACGGTTCCCCTCTGCATGAAAAGGATTCTCGCTTTAATACTTCTTCTAAATATCTGCCAGAAGGCTGATGCTCAAATATTGAACGACAGTCTGGAGTACCGGATCCGCCCGGATAGTGTCAGGACCGGTGAACTTTACCTGAGTGTTAATAATTTCAATTACATGCGTAATTATGAGTATTTCAATAAAATACAGGATGGATACACCTTGTTTGGAGCCCAGCTGGAGCCACAACTCGTTTATTATGCTCATCCAAGATTAGCGGTAACTGCAGGTGTACATCTTCGGAAGGATTTTGGTGGAAGAGGTATTTATAGAACGTATCCTTTAATCAGTCTAAAATACCAGCATGGAAATACCACCCTGATAAATGGTGTCCTTGAAGGAAATATTCATCACCGAATGCTTGAGCCGATTTATGATTTTGAAAAAAAGATTACCGAGCCTGTTGAATATGGAACTCAGTTTATTATCAAAAGCGAGAATTTATTTCTGGATGCATTTATCAACTGGCAGAAGATGATTTATAAACCGAGTTTAGAGCAGGAGCAGGTACTCGGCGGACTCTCGGCAGAGCTTAATCTGATAAAAAATTCAAGACTGAGTTTATCTGTACCATTACAGTTGACAGTATTCCATCAGGGAGGTCAGATTGATGTAATTGATGAACCATTGCAAACATTGGTCAATTCATCTCTTGGGTTTAAATTCAAGATTCCCTTTTCAGGATGGATCAAAGATTTCAGAACAGAAAATTACCTGATTTCTTTCAATGACTTTTCATTCACAGATCTTCAGCCTTACTCCAGGGGAAATGGCTGGTATCTGAATGCGGGTTTTGATACCCAAAAGCTGGGGTCATTAATGGGAACTTTCTGGAAAGGAAATGCTTTTATTTCAAGTGATGGAATGCCAATCTATCAGAGTGTTTCCCAGCATATCGTTCATCAGGGTTATACTGAAAGGCATAGAAAATTAGTTATCCTCCGATATTCCTATCAGCAAAAACTAATCCCAAATCTTTACATGGATTTCCGTTTCGAACCCATGATGGATCTTGGCAGACCTGTAGGATCAAGAAAGATCGAATTTTCTAACTCCTCTTTCCTAATGTATAAGCAGGAGTTCAGATTACATAAAGCTAAAGGAAAATAACAGCTGTTAAAGCAATTATTGCTTGAATCTCATAAACCTAAACTATTGATTTTTGCACGCTCAGTGCCCGATGTATTCCTGCAATCAAAACACAACCAAGGAAAACACAGCTCATTTAATGTTATGGTAAACACAAAAATCACTTGCAGAAATTAAGTATGCCTTAGCCATGGCCTTATTTTCTAAGATTTGATAATTCTCTGAATATTTCCTTCTCCTTTTCACTGAGATCTGCAGGAATCTTTACGGTATAAGTGATATACAAGTCGCCAAACTGGTTTTCATTTTTATAAACCGGAAAACCCTTTCCTTTGAGTTTTACTTTGGTGCCGTTTTGAGTTTCGGGTTTCACAGGTAGTTTGACCTTACCACTCATCGTGTCAACCATAATTTCAGCACCAAGAACTGCCGTGTAGAGATCAATTTCTACATTTTTGTACAGATCATTCCCGACGCGTTTGAATTCAGGATCATTGGCGATGGAGAAAGTAAGAAAAAGTTCTCCATTCGGGCCACCGTTAATACCGGGGCCACCATGACCTTTTATTTTGATTGTTTGTCCGTTCTCAATTCCAGCAGGGATGGTGAGTCTGATATTTTTACCATTAACGGTAATGGTCTGTTTTTGGGTGGTGTAGACATCACTTAAATTGAGACGAAGTTCAGCGTTGAAATTCTGTCCCTTGAAATTGGCCTGTCTGCTTTGCCCGGATGATTTTCCGAACATAGAACTAAAGAAATCTGAGAAATTCTGATCGCTGAATGATCCTGAATAATCCTGCTGCCCGGTATTCCGGCTGGCGGATGTTTTGCCCTGTCCTTGCGATTGGAACTGATCAGCATGTTTCCAGTCTTTACCATACTGATCGTATTTTTTACGTTTTTCAGGATCGCTCAATACCTCATTCGCCTCGTTGATCTCCTGAAATTTCTTTTGTGCATCCTTATCATTTGGGTTTACGTCAGGATGATATTTTCGAGCCATTTTTCGATAGGCTGCTTTGATATCCTTGTCTGTAGCGGATTTTGTCATTCCGAGTGCCTGGTAATAGTCGATAAACGCCATGTGTAAGTGTATTCAGTAGTACATACTAAAAATACGGATAAGTTTTGGATTGGCGGGGTCAAGCTATAATGATAGTAGAAAGGTGGAGGTTCTCCCTTTCACAGGTTCCGATAATTATCGGATGACAAATGGTGTAGGTGGCGGGTCGAGCCCGCCATGACAGTCGATTTGGGCAGGGGCCGGAATCGTATTCAGAGCACTAGACTCGTATCCGATGAGAAAATAGAATGGCTTTTCAACCAACAATAATAGCAGCACTATCTTACCCATCTAAACCGGATCGAAGCGGCAGCTTTTTGCTAATACGTATGGGCATGTTTAGCACTTTTTCTGGCAAAAACTAAAGCGAAGAGCCGGACTGAAAAATGCGATGAGTACAGTCTTTGCTTTTCAAAAAGCAATAGAAACATCTGCTACCCTCTTAATTAAGCGCTTTTATCGCTAAATTTTCCTTCAGGTAGGTATTATCCCAGCTCAATAATCAATTATATTCACATCTTCACCTATTACTTCAATGATCCATTTGCTCTATCTTCATGGGCATTCTCTTCAAAGTGATTTTTTTGCATTTTTTTCTTCCTCATGCAACTAAATGGTACTTCCAATCGTCTTAACTTTAAAGTATATGAATTTGGACCGGACATTTACTGTGGATAGTTTGCTGGATGGGTGCAAAAGGGCTGATCGAAAAGCACAGGAGAGCCTTTACAAAGCACTTGCTTCTAAAATGATGGCTGTCTGCATGCGGTATGCAAAAGACACCTTTGAGGCAGAAGATATTCTGCAAATGGGGTTTGTTAAGGTATTTCGTAAGGTTTCCGAGTTTAGAAGTGATGGCTCATTTGAGGGATGGATCAGAAGAATTATGGTAAATACAGCAATAGAAACGTATCGTAAGAATTTGAGAAGTTTAAATGTGGTGGATATCGATGAAGTATATGATCAGCCACAATCTACTTTTGACATGGGTAAACTTGAATTGAATGATTTAATGAAGCTGGTTCAGCAACTCTCAAATGGTTACCGTATTGTTTTTAACATGTATGTGATCGAAGGGTATTCACATAAGGAAATTGCAAAGGAATTAGGAATATCTGAAGGTGCCTCAAAATCACAATTGTCGAGGGCCAGAGGAATATTAAAAGATAAAATAATAAAAATGGAGGGTTTAGAATATGCATCCAATATCGGATAAAGAACTGGATAAATTATTCCAACAGCGTTTCGGAGATCTCGAGATCGAGCCTTCAGCAGCTGTTTGGAACAAAATTACTACATCCCTGGATGAGAAGAGGGGAAGGGGAGCAATATTTCCTTCATTGTGGATGGCGGCTGCCGGTATTGTAGTGGTATTTTCTGCTGGATTGCTGTATTTTAGTCCGCAGGAGGTAATCAAATTACATGGTCATTCTGAAATCACTCAGAATTTAGAAAAAACATCAACTCCGGCTAAGCAGAAAGAATTGATAGCTGGAATTGCAGAACCACAAAACTCAGATCAAACGATACCTGTGAATTCTACCGATTTTAGTTTTGAAAGTACTTCAGGGATTATATCCAGTGAGTATCCTTTGATTCAAAGCTCTTCTGTTGCCGAACCAGAAATTAAATTACCTGCCGAAGCAGATCCTGTACTAATTTCATCTGCTGTGGTTAAAAAGGTAAATCCTGTTCAGCCCAAGAAGGTGGTGAAGGTACCAAGCAGGTATTCCGGAGATCAATCGGAGCTGGATGTGACTCAACCGGATATGATGGCTAAAGCTGAGTTCACTGAAGATGAGGAATATATTGAGGAAAACGAACTCAGAGGTCAAAAGAAAATTAGAAGCATTGGGAGCCTGGTAAATTTTGTAATAGCAAAGGTTGATAAACGCGAAGATAAACTCATTGAATTCAAGGATAGTGATGAAGGTTCAGAAGTTTCAG
>CAMBFY010000209.1 GCA_945865415.1 Sphingobacterium thalpophilum | reverse complement strand
TTGAAGCCATGATATTTGCTGTCATAAAGCTGGGCAAAGCGCTTAATACCTTCAAAAACATCCGGACTATTCCAGCGGGTGATTCCTCTGTATCCAACCGGCGTTGGTGGATCAGCAATATGGTTAGCAAGTTTTACATTGTATTCTTTAGCTACAGGAAGAGTTCTGTCTAGCAAATAAGTAATACGCTCAAACATATCATCAATACTTACATCACCGGCAATCGTTTTTGGATCATTCCTTTTCAACGCTTCGGCCAAATTCCAGGTGCTGTATTCTGCATTACCCCTTTTTGGGTCAAGCGTTTTACCTGTTCTAAGTACAGGCAAAATGGTCGTGTTATAGTTAAGTACTTTGATACCTGTCTTACCTGCAACCATGATCATCTGATTGAGCATATCAATTTCGCGATCACGCTGAGGGCTTTTACCTAGCATCACATTAGGGAAAAGTACTTTATCAATCCCTGCAGAAGATAGTGGCCAGTGATAAGCATCTAAACTAATGCCATACTTTTCACAGGCTTCACGCATTTTAAGAGAATCCTCTAGATCCCAACCCACATTCGGGATATATTTAGGTGAGCCTCCATCAATATTATAGACGCCACAACGTCCTTTCAGCTGTAAATTCGCTTCAGTTGTTCCTCCCGACTGGCAGCCAACTTTCATCAAAACTTTTTTAGGTTTTGGTTTTACTTCTGCCAGTGATTCCATTGGTGACAACACGGAAGCACCAATGGATCCGGCTGCGATTGTTTTAACAAAATTTCTACGTTGCATAATTTTAATTTTACTATTACGGTTAAACGAAATATTTTATTTTCCTTCCTGAAGCATAAAAAGAGAACTATGATCCAGTTCTCCATGACCTTCACTGACCAGCTGATTCATTAATCCAGCTATTAATTCTGTTGCTTTTAAAGAAACATGGTGATTAGCACCAGTTTGAAGTGCTATTCCCATATCTTTCTTATGCAGTTTTACTTTGAAACCGGGTACAAAATTTCCATCGATCATACGTTTGCCATGCAGATCCAAAATACGGCTTTGTGCAAATCCTCCCAAAAGTACTTCTCTCATCTTTTCAAGATCAACTCCGGCTTTCTTTGCCATAGAAAAGGCCTCAGCTACCGCCTGAATAGTAATCCCAACAATCATTTGATTGCATGCTTTTGTAACCTGACCGGCACCAGCATCACCGATTAAAACGATATTCTTACCCATTGCCTGAAAAACCGGCAATGCCCTGTTAAAAGAATCCTCAGATCCGCCTGCCATGATTGACAAAGTACCGGCTTCAGCGCCAACTTGTCCGCCCGAAACAGGCGCATCCAACGCAGAGACTCCTTTTTCCTTCAGACTACCATAAATTTCCATAGTCGTGCCAGGCGAAATGGTTGACATGTCTATAAATAGAGAACCCTTCTTAATTCCGGGAAGGATTTCTGAAACAACTTGCTTCACTTCAGGTGAATCAGGTAGCATCGTAATAATGATATCTGAACTCGCTGAAAGATCTGCGATACTGTCAAAAACCTTTGCCCCGGCTGCCTGAACATTCCCGGAAGCGCTGCTTTTACTCAAAACATTTACCTCAAAACCGGCTTTTAATAAATTCAATACCATGGGTTTTCCCATGATACCCAAACCGATAAATCCTATTTTTTCCATTATTTAGTAATTACAATTAAAATCTTTAAATCAGAGGGAACAACTTAGCCCCGATCATAATGACAATCAGTCCGGTAAAACCCATCACCACTAACAATGGGGAAATAGTTTTAAGCGCCTCTTTTTCAGTGAGGTTACTCAATTTACAAATTATCCAGAACCCAGAATCATTCATCCAGGGCACCAGTTTAGATCCACATCCAATTGCTAAACCTAAATATACAGGATGAAATGCCAAATCTGGATTCATAGCCATCCCAGATAAAATTCCTGAGGCTGTGATTAATGCTACTGTCGCTGATCCTTGTGCAGTACGAACGACTGCAGCTATCATGAAAGCAAGAGGAATCAATGCCATTTGATATCCTTGAGTCATCACCCCAATCTGGGCACTAATACCGGTTTGCTGCAGCATGCCTCCAAATGCACCGCCAGCAGCAGTAATGAGTATAATTCCTCCTCCACTATTCAAAGCTGCTTGTATCTGAGATGAAATTCCGTCTTTGGTATGCTTTTTACGACTTGCCAGTACCATCAAAGCTGCAATACCCCCAATTACGAGGGCTGTATTCTTATTTCCAAAAAATCCAACAATACTAATTAATGTTTGTGTCAGTGGGGAAAGGGTACTGAGGTCTGCAGGCTTAATTGCGTTGACAATCGTATCAATACAAATAAAAACCAAAGGAATTAGGATAGGTAATAAAGAAATACCTAGGCCTGGTAGATGTTTGGTATCAATAATTGCAGCAGCCTTGATATCTTCGAGTTTGGCATCTGCTGAATCACGCAATTCTATTGGACCTCTTTTATTAGACCATACTGAGAAGAAATAGCCAGCGGTGATAGTAAAAAGCCCAACAATTGTACCTGAAACCATCATTAAACCTATTGGAATGTTCATTTCACCGATCAAAAATAATGGTCCTGGTGCTGGCGGAACCAAAGAATTAGCCATAGCGGCTCCCGCCATAACACACATCACCAATAATAAATAACTGTTTTTTATTCTCAAGGCCATTGATTTAACTAAAGGCATCATCAAGAAGATAACTGTATCGAAAAATACAGGAATGCCAATAAAAAAACTACTTACCAAAAATGCTACTGGGGCTTTATCCATTCCCGTTAAATATAGAATAGACCTGATTATTCGCTCAGCTGCCCCGCTTTCCAACAAACACTTTCCAATAATCGCGGCCATTGCAATCAAAATTCCAATTTTAACACAGGTATTTCCGAACTCAGTTGCAATACGTTCTCCAACATTCCGTTTTGAAAAAGACAACGCAGCATCAGCAGACATTCCTTTGGATAAGGCGTAATCTTGAAGAAACTCAGGAGGCGTCAGCATAGAGACAATAAATGCTGCGAACAATAATGCAAGAAAAGGGTGAAGTTTAAACCCAATTATCCCACCTACAACAATTACTACACCAATAGCTAATAATAAAAAAGGATCAGTTACATACATGAGATTAATCGGATTAAATTTGTTGTTTTCTAAAATCTGCCAGTTTATTGGCCATATTACGTGCACCATCAGCTACGAAAGTTGCATCGGCACCACAGGCGATAAATCGGATGCCCAGCTTATGGTATTTTTGGTAATCTTCCGGGTTAAAGAATAGAATGCCGACAGCCTTTTTAGCTTTTTTTGCTGCACTTACTATTTTATCTACTGCATCCAAAAAAACAGGGTGATCAAATTGCCCGAAAATTCCCAGTTCCATTGTCAAATCTGCAGGGCCGATAAAAAGCACGTCCACTCCTTCAATGGCTGCTACTTCATCTAAATGATTTAATACTTCCTTAGTTTCAATTTGAACTATCCCTAAAATCTGATCTCCGGACTTCTTGTAATAATCATTAAAATTCAAACCAAACTGTGTGGCTCTAACCATTTTGGCGACCCCTCTGTTTCCAAAAGGCGGATAATGCAGACCTTTTACAACCTTCAATGCCTCTTCAGCATTCCGAACTTTCGGACACATCACACCTTCAGCACCCATATCCAGAACCCGGTGTATTCGTTGTGGTTCTGTACTTTCGGCTCGTACGATCACTCCGGCAGAGGTATGTTCTAACGCTTGAATTTGTGATAAGGTGGTACTTTCTGAACCAGCACCATGCTCAAGGTCGATTAAAACCCAATCAAACCCAGATAATCCAACTATTTCGGCAGTAACAGCACTGCCAAGATTTAACCAACAACCATTGAGGGTTTCCCCATTTAATAATCTCTGTTTTAAATTTTTCATCTTAAATCCTGCAGTGCTGTTTTTGTATCAATTAAATTTTAATCCTTTTGAAAAGGGAAGATAACTATTTTTTATCCCACCATACTCGGGTGTCCATAATATCCGGACCCTGCCTTGCTATTGCCGCCTGAACATTTGTACTATTGACATTAAGTTCAGCATCAGTATAGGTCAATCTCCGAATAAATGGCTCTGTTTTAAGGTCCTTTCCAGGAAATGGATTTGGAGTAAGAACAGGGAAACCACTTCTTCTAAAATTAGCCCAGGTTTCTGGTCCGATTAAAAATGAAGCAACCCAATATTGGGTATTAATTTCTTCCAATTGTTTGCCAAAAGTCAATGGATTAGCAGACACAAAGGTGTTAATGGCCGCATCTGCAATCACAGTACTTGTTCCATAGAGTGCCAACTGCTGCATATGAGAGCGAATCCCATTACTATAGAAAGTTCCCGGTGTTCCTGTTGTCCAATTCCTGAATGAGGCTTCAGCTAGCAGCAATTGAGTTTGAGCATAAGTCACAAGAAAACTAGGGGCATTCAAACCAGCCATACGGGTACGATCCAGCTGACTATAATCCCATAAACTAGCAAGATTACTCGCTTTAACTGCTGTAGAAATCGTGGTATTATCAAATCCCAGAGGAGCGCCAATCTGAACAGTAGTGGTTCTGTTAGCCCTGGTTTCAACTTGCTGGGCACCACTGGCAGCACCCACATAACGCACTGAAATAGATGCTAAGCGCGGATCATTTGCATTTTTTAAGTGATTTACAAAATCCTGAGCCAGGTAAAAGAAGGCAGATTGCCCTCCGTTTAATTGTGAACTAACAGGATTAGCAAATGTTGGATTATGTCTGATCATTGCGTTATCAGCATTGGATTGCATTACTCCTCCTGTAACTGCCTTTCCGACAATTTCTGCGGCTTTGGCAGGATTTACCTTTGAAAGTCTCATCCCTGCGCGTAACAATAAAGAATATCCAAATCTTTTCCATCTGGTTATGTCTCCATCATATAAAACATCGGTAGTAACTCTCGCCTTTGTGGCATCCAGAGCTGTAGAAGCAGTTTCCAGTTCTGTCAAAATATCATTATAAATTGATTCCTGGGAGTCATAAGCGGGACTTGTAATCGCTGCAAGAAAGCTCTTACCTGCATCTTTGTAAGG
>CAMBFY010000208.1 GCA_945865415.1 Sphingobacterium thalpophilum | reverse complement strand
TCAATTCATTTCCGAAACTGGAGGTACAATATTCATAAATGCTGATAATCCTGTTTTAAAAGAAATGTGTACTGTGCGCGGCGTTCTAAATACAGAAAGTTATGGTTTTGCCAAAGACAATTTCATAAGTGCAGCACTCAAAACCTCTTCGCCATATCTTGTAATTGACTGGATGCCTAAGAGCGAATCTTCAAAGGATCTTTCTTATACAGCAGCATCAAATTTACCGGGAATCTATAACTTTGATAACATAGTTTGTGCAATTTGCATTGGCAGCTATTTCAAACTTAGTCCCGGTCAAATCAATTCAGGTATAAGTTCATACCATCCACTCAATAATCGCTCTCAGCTATTAAAAACGGAAAAAAACATAGTTATCTGCGACTATTATAACGCTAATCCAAGCAGCATGCTGGTAGCTTTAGATAATCTTGAATCGGTGAATGCGACTTCCAAGGCAATGATTTTAGGTGATATGTTTGAATTAGGAAAGGAAGCCGGAAAAGAACATCAATTGATTTTGGATAAAGCAATCGCAACCAATTCTGCAAGAAAGATCTTTATTGGCGAAGAATTCTATAAACTGAATGGAAGCAAAGCTGCTGAATTTTTCAGAACAGTTCATGATGCTGAGCAAGCTTTAGCAGAAAATCCAATCCTGGCTTCTACTGTTTTAGTAAAAGGTTCAAGAGGTATGAAACTTGAAACATTATTAAAACTTTTATAAAACGGCAATTCAGGATTTTTTCTGAGATTTTCTGATCAGGTTCCTGCGATATTGCTGAAGGATAAGAAGGGCCGGCGCACAAAGAAATGAAAAAACATAAAGGGGGTGTCCCGGTTCAAAAATTAAGACTGAAAAAATGCAGAAGGCAATTAGAAATATGGTAAAATAGTTGTAGTAAGGGCTGGTCAGCAACTTTTGAATTGTCTTCATTTTAATTCGCCCTTTCTACTCTGATTCCTGTATCAGTAATGTAATCCAGCGGGTTGTCTCTCATGTTTTGTTCAAGTTCAATCGTATACTTGCCCTTCAAAGAAAACTTAACGTTCTCTTTGAATAAAATCTGATAGCTGTATAAATTTCCTGATCCGCTCCCCAGCCATTCACCATCAGGAAGAGCCAGTTTAAACTCCTTCCTTTCAGTAGTCTTTTTACCATTTGGATCAATTATTTGAATGAGCAAGAAGATGTTCGAATATTTATAATCTGAGGTATGCCGAAGGTTAAGAAAGAGATTATATGACTTTTCAACCTGTTCAATAGTAAATGGAATTTTGACTTTTTCTGAATAAGACCAATTATACTTATCAAGTTCAATATTAGTGTCAATAATAGCTTGCTGGTCATTGCATGAAACCAGCATTACAGCAAAGATCAAAGAAAAGAAGATCGATATTTTCACCGCTTTCATTATTTTATTCTGTTGGTTTCCCAGCGGCAGGATTATCGCCTGCAGGCCGTTCACGGTTATTGTTATTCCTGAAATTTTTCCTTCGCTTGTTATTTCTATTCGGACCCGCTGGTCTTTCAGCCTGCGGCACCGCTGGTCTTTGCTGCTGGTTCGGATTCTGAGGTTTTGGCGGCCTTAGTGCAGTTTCCTGTCCGGTTGAAACACCAGAACCTGTCTGTGGAGCACCGGAACCTTTCGGTTTATTACGGTTTTTGTTACGGTTGTTTTTCCGGTTATTGCCACCTTTGTTGTCGAGACGGGTCAGGCTATCCTGACCAACAACATTTTCATAATCAAAGGTCTTTTGAACAACAGGCTTGTCTTCTTCAGCGATCTCAATTTTCAGATATTCCGGCTTAACTCCCTCCTTATTCAATTTCTGAATCTCTTTGACTCTTGCGATATCCAGAGAAATCCAGTTATCATCGTTGGGATAACTAAACCACATAAGTTTTTTGAAAATATCTGTTTTCTGATGTCTTACGGTGCCGGTCATTGTTTCCAAACGCTCTACATTATCCGGAATATCTCTAAGGGCATCCATATAGGTATCCAGCTCATAATTCAGGCAGCATTTTAATTTACCACACTGACCTGCAAGCTTCAGGGTATTTAGTGATAGATTCTGATATCTTGCTGCAGAAGTTGAAACTGTTTTAAAATCTGTTAACCAAGTGGAACAACAAAGTTCACGCCCGCAGGAACCTATCCCCCCGAGTCGGCTCGCTTCCTGACGCATACCAATCTGACGCATCTCAATACGGATCCGGAAAGTCTCTGCCATTTTTTTTATCAATTCCCTGAAATCAACCCTGCCCTCAGCGGTATAATAAAATGTGGCTTTGGTCCTGTCGCCCTGATAATCAACATCACTGAGTTTCATCGCCAGTCCAAGTTCCTTGGCTAAAACCCTTGCTTTGTGCATGGTTTCAAATTCAAGATCTTTTGATATTTTCCACTTTTCTACATCTGCCTGACTAGCTTTTCGGTAGATTTTTTTTACAACATCATCCGTCCGAACATGACGCTTTTTTAACTGCATCCGAACCAGTTCTCCGGTTAAGGAAACATGACCGACATCAAATCCTCCGGTAGTAGTTTCAACTGCGACCAACTCCCCGGATTCGAGATATAAATTTTCCGTATTAAGAAAGAACTCCTTTCTGGAGCCTTTAAACTTGACTTCAATGATATTAAAGGCTTTAAAATTAGATGGCATATCCATATGCGATAACCAATCATAAACATCTAATTTACTGCAACCATTGGTAAGGCACGATCCATTACTCTTGCATCCTGCAGGAGCACATCCACCCGTTGAACAACTACCACATCCCATATCTAATTCAATATATATTGAGTCCCCGCAGGGAGCGTATTAAACTTTAAAATCTTAACGAAATGTAAAGATACATCTAAAAATAAAATTTTCGGATTTGCATTGCGCTCAATATGATAATGAGCTTTCTCCAGCTCATTGATTAGTGCCTCGCATTTTGCTAAATCCAGTTGCCTGCTAAAATTTTTAACGAAATCCAGTTCCAACGATGGTAAATGTACTAATGATTCTGCACCTGATATCATCATAATACATTCCCGGATTAGTTGAACTCCATATCTTAACATATTTTTCTGGTTTTCCCTGCCCAATTTAGAAAGAACATCAACAAAATCTATGATCTGTGCCCCTTTATCCGCAAAAGTCATACGCATCCAACCCGAAAAATTCCTGAAATCATCATGATCATCTTCTTTCAAATGGTTGAGAGCCGCCTGCAAACTGCCATTACTCAGATAAGCAATACGGGAAGCTTGTGTTTCAGGAATGTTTTTATTATCAATCAGATATCTTGAAATATCATCATTTTTCAGTGCCGGGATTTTAACTAGCTGCGTTCTTGAAATAATAGTATTTAAGATCTGATCCTGATTTTGTGCGACCAAAATAATCAATGTTTTATTTGCAGGTTCCTCCAGCGTTTTCAAAAGGCGGTTTCCTTCATTTTTAAGGTATTCCGGAAGCCAGATTATCATTGTTTTGTATTCCGATTCAAAAGCTTTTAATGAAAGCCTGTTCAGAATATTGAGACATTCGGCTTTATTAATATTGGGTTGCTTATTCTCTGCATCCAGTCTGAGCCGCCATTCATCAAGATTAAAATAAGGATTGCTCAAAACCAGATAACGCCACTCACCCAGATCGGGCATTGAATCTTCCTTTTCACCACCTCTGAAAAATGGATAAGAAAAATGCAGATCAGGATGTATCAGCTTGTTATATTTTCTACAGGAGGCGCAATTGCCGCAACTGTCTGTTTCAGTTTTTTCAGTACAAGAAATTAATTGAGCATAGGCCAGCGCCAGTGCGAAACTGCCTGAACCTTCGGGGCCAAGGAATAATTGTGCATGGCTTACCCTGTTCTCGAAAACTGATTGAATCAATTGTTCCTTTATTGCATTCTGACCAATAACTTCCTGAAACAGCATGGTGCAAAATAAGAAAATTTAAGTTTTAGAATAAATGTATTTCGGGAAGCACCGCTCTAAAATAATCAGAAGCCGGTTTAAGACTTAAATTAACGTGAGTTCTATATTAAATCATCCAAAAAAAATTTAACCACAAGGATTGAATTTATTTTGCTTCAAAGAATATATAGATCGCAAATCAGATAAATTGAAGCAAAACTTCAAGGCTATCTGTGTCTAAAATGTTATCTAAATTTATAAAATGCTGTGTTTCCCTACCTAACGGCAGGGAAGGTATGTGGTTCTATAACTATTATGTCGAGTTCTCGTTGTATTATATCTCCCTAAGCTGGTTCAAAATTTCTAATTTTGTACTCAATTAATTATAATCACTTGTTGAAATCTTATAAAAATCAAGTATTAAGTCTTTCAGGGAGGCAATTGAAATAATATCAAATTTAGCAGAGCAGGTAGAAGTTGAATTCAGAAAAAATGAAAAATGTGAGAGAGTATCCCCAGCTACACTTTCAATACTTTATTTCAGCTACAGTCCGGTAAAGGAGAATCTGTCTGAAAAGAAAATAGATCTGATCAATCAAAAAATAGCTGCAAAAATGATGGCTTCCTGGAAAGCTCTGTTGGTTACCACCATCCTGCTGGGGCAGGTTGTTTTGAGAATGTGTTTGCTTAACCCCAAAACAACTCTTGAAGATGTTTTAAGCACGGTGGTTTTGTGCGAGAAATTTGCTTTAGAACATTAATTATCTGCCGAATGACCACTTACAAACTACTATATTTATTAGGTAAAATTTAAACAGCCTATGCGCATACTTGCTTTTGACTACGGGACTAAACGCATTGGAATAGCGGTAACTGATCCACTTCAGATTATTGCTACCGGACTTGACACTATTCATCCCAAAGACATTATTGATTATCTGAAAAAATACCTCATATCAGAGCAGGTGGAGCTTTTCGTAGTAGGTGAACCAAAGCAAATGGATGGAAGCCCTTCACAGTCCACACCCCAAATAAAAGGCTTTATCACCCTACTTAAAAAGCATTTTCCGGAAATTCCCGTCGACCGAGCCGATGAGCGCTTTACCTCAAAAATGGCATCTGCTGTCGTTGCTCAAAGCGGGTTAAAAAAATCAGATCGACAGAATAAGGAACGTTTGGATACCATCTCAGCAACAATTATTCTGCAGA